>NZ_JBLROA010000046.1:0-48780 GCF_047921505.1 Micromonospora sp. SL1-18
CCCCCACAGTACATGCAAATGTCCGACTATGCTTACCCATAAAACCCGAATCTGTTGCCAACCCCTCGTGCGATCCATTATGAATGGACGTTCATGAACTATCGTTCATAAGGAGGTCCGGGGTGGAGACGAGAGCGAACGGGAACCAGGAACAGGCCTGGAACGGCTCCGAGGGGCGGCACTGGGCCACGCACCACGCCCGCTACGACGCCATCAACAGCGGCTTCAACGAGCTGCTGCTCGCCACGGTCCGGCCCGGCGACCGGGTGCTCGACCTCGGCTGCGGCAACGGTCAGCTCACCCGCCTCGCCGCCCGGCGGTCCGGCACCGGTCACGCCGTCGGCGTCGACCTCTCCGCGCCGATGCTGGACCGGGCCCGGGCGTCGGCGGCCGAGGAGGGCGTGGGCAACGTCGAGTTCGTCCGGGGCGACGCCCAGGTCCATCCCTTCCCGCCCGGCGGGTTCGATGTCGCCCTCAGCCGGTTCGGCGTGATGTTCTTCGGCGATCCGGTCGCCGCGTTCGCCAACGTCGGCCGGGCGCTGAGCCCGGGCGGGCGGCTCGCCTTCGTCAGCCTCGACGACGTCCGCCGGGGCGACCTCGGCGCGGTCCTCGCCTCGCTCGCCGTGCACCTGCCGCCGACCGTCACCGACGGCACCGCCGTCGGTGAGCCGCTCTCCTTCGCCGACCCGGCCGTCGTCCGGGGCGTGCTCGCCGACGCCGGATTCGTCGACGTGGCCTGCGTCGCCCGGCAGGCGGCGGGGACCTGGGGGCGGGACGCGGCGGACGCGGGCGCCTTCCTCGCGGGCTGGGCGCCGATCCAGCACCAGCTCGACCCCCTCGACCCGGCGGTCACCGAGGGAGTCCGGGCCGCGCTTGTCGAGGCCATGCGCCCGTACGAGGGGCCCGACGGCGTACGGCTGCGCGGCGCGGCGTGGCTGGTCACCGCCCGGCGTCCCGGCTGACCGCCCGGCCTACGATGCGGGGTCATGGCACCGAGACGAGCGGCCGCGCTGCGGGGCGGCGAGCAGAGCCTGCGGGAGCACCTGATCGCCGCCGCCGGCCGTCTCGTCGCCCGGCGCGGCACCGCCGGGCTGACCGTCCGGGACATCGCCCGGGAGGCGAAGGTCGCCGACGGGGTGCTCTACAACCACTTCGTCGACAAGGAAGAACTGCTGGCGTACGCGCTGCACGCGCACGCCCGCGCGGTCGAGGCGGAGCAGGAGGGGACGCCGCCGCGGCCGGGAGAGGGGACCGTCGAGGCGAACCTCAGGGCGTACCTGCGTCGGGCGCTGGCGTTGCACGCGGCCATCCTGCCCGCCTTCGCCGGGCTGACCACCCAGCCGAAGCTGCTGGCCCGCCTCGGTGAACTGCCAGCCCCGCTCGGCGGCGGCCACGACCTGCGGACGGAACTCGCCGGTTACGTCCGCGAGGAGCGGCGGCTCGGCCGGGTAGCCGCGTCGGCCAGCCCCGAGGCGGTCGCCACGCTGGTCGTCGGCGTCTGCCACGACCTGGTCCTCGGTCGGCTGATCGACCCGTCCGGACCGCCGGAGCCGTCGCCGGAGCTGGTGGAGGCCCTGGTCGCCACCCTGCTGCACGGCGTCGCCGAACCCGGGGACGGCTGAGCCGCCCGGGCTCAACGCAGCCGCGGCAGCACCTCGCGCTGATAGAGGTCGAACAGGCCCTGCCAGTTGGGGCCGGTGTTGGTCACGTAGAGTTCGTCGAAGCCGGCCTTGGCGTACTTGTCGATCATCTCCAGGTGGGCGTCCGGGTTGTTGCCGCAGACGAACGCCTCCTTCATCATCTCCGGCCGCACGAGTTGCGAGGCCTGCTCGAAGTGACGCGGCGACGCCAGCACCTGGGACAGTTCGCCCGGCAGGCCCTCGTTCGGCCACTTCTCGTACGCGAGCCGCATGCCCTCGTCCTCGCTGTCGGCGTACGCCGCCTTGAAGGCGGCCTGGCACGGCTTGTCGTCGCCGCCGTTGTCCCGGAACCGGTGGACCATCTCCGGGTCGGGTCTGGTGCTGATGTAGCCGTCGCCGATCCGGGCCGCCAGGTCGATGGACTTCGCGCCGAAGCCGGAGACGTAGATCGGCGGGGGTGTGTCCGGGAGGGTGTAGATCCGGGCCTGCTGGACGGTGTAGTGCTGCCCGTGGTGGTTGACGAAATGACCCCGCCACAGCTTGCGCATCACCTCCACCGCCTCCGCCAGCATCTCCAGCCGGACGTCGAGCGGCGGCCAGGGGCCACCGAGGATGTGTTCGTTGAGCGCCTCGCCGGTGCCGACGCCGAGGACGAACCGACCGGAGTGCAGGACCGCGCTGGTGGCCGCGGCCTGGGCGACCAGCGCCGGGTGGAGGCGCACCGTGGGGCAGGTGACCGCCGTGGTCACCGGCAGGGAGCAGACCTGGCTCAGCGCGCCGATCGTGGACCACACGAAGGCGCTCTGCCCCTGGGCGTCGTTCCAGGGGTGGTAGTGGTCGGAGATCCACAGCGCGGCGAAGCCGGCCCGCTCGGCACCGCGCGCCTGCGCCAGCAGCTCCGCCGGGCCGTACTCCTCGCTGGACAGAAAGTACCCGATCTTCATCGTTCCCCCTCGCCGCGTCCGTGGTCGGGCGCCCACCCGGACGACAGCCGTACCCGGGAAGGTGCCGGCCCGAACGCCGCGCGGCCCGCGATCAGCGGCGGAACATCGCGCGGATCGCGATCAGCAGGAACAGGCCGCCGACCACCAGGCCGAGCAGGCGTACGCCGGGGATGTCCGCGGCGGAGGTGGCGTCGGCGAGCAGCGTGGGGGACATGCTCGCACTCTGGCACGGCCCGTCCCGGTACGCCAGCCGCTAACAGTAAGGATTGTTGACTATTACTGGGCGTGGTGTGAACATGGGCAAGCACCGCCTCAGGCAGCCGGGCCGTGAGGAAAAGACGGGGGTACGACAGCGCATGAGCGAGCGGACTGTGGGAGCGACCGGAGAGCTGGCGGCCCTCGCCGCGGCCGTCCTGCAACCCGGGTTCGTCGGTACCACCCCGCCGTCCTGGGTGCGCCGGTGGCTCGGCGAGGGGCTCGGCTCGGTGGTCCTCTTCGCCCGCAACATCGTCGACCACGACCAGGTCGCCGCGCTCACCGCGGCGCTGCGGGCCGAGCGGCCCGACGTGATCGTCGCGATCGACGAGGAGGCCGGCGACGTCACCCGGATCGAGTGCGCCCGGGGCAGCTCGCGGCCCGGCAACTTCGCCCTGGGCGCCGTCGACGACGAAGGCCTGACCGAGGAGGTCGCCCGCGACCTGGGCGTCGAGCTGGCCGCCCTGGGCGTCACCCTCGACTACGCCCCGGACGCCGACGTCAACTCCAACCCGGCCAATCCGGTCATCGGGGTCCGCTCGTTCGGCGCCGACCCGGCCCTGGTGGCCCGGCACACCGCCGCCTGGGTACGCGGACTCCAGGCCGGCGGGGTGGCCGCCTGCGCCAAGCACTTCCCCGGCCACGGCGACACCCACGTCGACTCCCACCACGACCTGCCCCGCATCGACGGCGACCGGGCCCGGCTGGACGCGGTCGAGCTGGCCCCGTTCCGGGCCGCGGTGGCTGCCGGGGCGCAGGCGGTGATGACCGGGCACCTGCTGGTGCCGGCGCTCGACCCGCGGCTGCCGGCCACGCTCAGCCCGCGCATCCTCGGCGGCCTGCTCCGTGACGAGCTGGGCTTCGAGGGCGCGGTGGTGACCGACGCGGTGGAGATGCGGGCGGTCACCGACCGGTACGGCTTCGCCGGGGCGGCAGTCCGCGCCCTCGCGGCCGGGGCGGACGCCATCTGCGTGGGCGGGGAGCGGGCCACCGAGGCGGACGCGGTGCAGCTGCGCGACGCCATCGTCGCGGCGGTGGTCGCCGGCCAACTGCCGGAGGAGCGACTGGCCGAGGCGGCGAAGCGGGTCGGTCAGTTCGCCGCCTGGAGCATCGCCGCCCGGGCCGGCCGGCCGGCGACCCGCCGCGGTGGCGACGGCTCGGCGATCGGGCTGGCCGCCGCCCGCCGGGCGGTGCGGGTGATCACCGGCCGGGCCGGGCGGCTGCCGCTGACCGGGCCGGCGCACGTGGTGGAGTTCGTCCCGCCACGCAACATCGCGATCGGCGCGGAAACCCCGTGGGGGATCGCCGCCCCGCTGGCCGAACTCGTCCCCGGCACCACCACCGCCCGGTACGCCGAGAGCGACTCCGCCGCCGACCCGGCCGTCGGGGCGGCCGGCCGTCCCCTCGTGCTCGTGGTACGGGACCTGCACCGGCACGACTGGATGCGGGACGCGGTGGCCCGCGCGCTCGCGGCCCGCCCGGACGCCGTGGTGGTCGAGTTGGGCGTCCCCGAGCTGGTCACCGGCGCGGTCCACCTGGCCACCCACGGCGCCACCCGGGCGGCCGGTTACGCCGCCGCCGAACTCCTCACCGGCACGCGCTGATCCGCGGTCCGGCCGGCCCGGCGGCGGCTCACGACTCGGCGACCACCAGGTCGGCGTACTCGGGGTGGCGTCGGATGAACGCGGCCACGAAGGGGCACTTCGGCACCAGGCGGTCGCCGCGCTCGCGGAGCTGGTCCAGGGTGCCCCGGACCAGCGCCTGGCCCACGCCCATGCCCCGGTAGCGCTCGTCCACCTCGGTGTGCGTCAAGACCAGCACCGCGTCGTGCAGCTGGTACGCGGTGAATCCGGCCAGCGCGTCGTCGACCAGGATCTCGAAGCGGCGCTTGGCGGGGGCGTCCTCGACCAGGTAGCTCACCGGGCCATTGTCTCCCCGGCGCCGGCCATCCGGTCAAGTTCGCCCAGCAGCCGGTCCACCTCTTCGACGCTGGTGTAGTGGTACACGCTGGCCCGGACCGCGCCGCCGCTGTTCCGCAGGCCCATGGTCCAGCCCGTCGGCCGACGTTTGGAAGTCCTCGCGGCGGGAGATTGTGGCGGCACCGCCGCGTCTGATCCTGACCGACATGGGCCGGGCAGCATCGGGCCCACGTTCGATCCGCCGGGCCGGAGGGAGAGCGAACCTGTGCAGAGCTACCTGGGTACGGCCGTCGCCGCGCTGGCCGCGGCGGCGGTCGCCCTGCTGCTGGTGGAGGTGGGGTACCGGGCGAGCCGACGACTCGGCCGGCGCTCGCAGCTGTTGACCGAACTCACCGAGCACACGCACCGCCCGATCCAGGTGGCCGCGACCGTGCTCGCCGTGCAGTTCGCCGTCCGGTTCACCACCCTGTACGCGATCGGCAGCGTCTGGCGGCAGGCCGCCCTGCACGGCCTGGTGCTGGCGGTGATCGTCGCGGCCGCCTGGCTGCTCGCCGCGCTGCTGGTGGTGGTGGAGGACACCGCGTTGGCCCGGTTCCGGGTGGACGTGCCGAACAACCGGCATGCCCGCCGGGTGCGTACCCAGGTGGTGCTGCTGCGCCGACTGACCATCGCGGTGATCGTGATGCTCGCCGTCGGCGTGCTGCTGATGACGTTCCCCGCCGTACGCGGCATCGGTGCCGGCGTGCTGACCAGCGCCGGCGTGGTCGGTGTGGTCGCCGCCCTCGCCGCGCAGAGCCTGCTGGGCAACGTCTTCGCCGGCCTCCAGCTGGCCTTCAGCGACGCGGTACGCCTCGACGACGTGGTCGTGGTCGAGGGGGAGTGGGGCCGGATCGAGGAGCTGACCCTCAGCTACGTGGTGGTGCAGCTCTGGGACGACCGGCGGCTGATCCTGCCCACCTCGTATTTCACCAGCACCCCGTTCCAGAACTGGACCCGCACCGAGGCGGCGGTCCTCGGTACCGCCGAGTTCGACCTGGACTGGGCGGTCCCGGTGCAGGCGATGCGGGAGGAGCTGCGCCGGCTGTGCGAGAGCACCGAGCTGTGGGACGGCCGGGTCTGCGTGCTGCAGGTGACCGACGCGACCGGCGGCATGATCAAGGCGCGGGCCGTGGTCAGCGCCGCCGACGCGGGCAGCCTCTGGGACCTGCGCTGCCTGGTCCGCGAGCACCTGGTGGCCTGGGTACGCGACCAGCGGCCAACCGCGCTGCCCCGGATGCGCGCCGAGGTGGGCGACGCCTCGGGCCCGCTGCCGTGGCAGGTGGTGCAGCCTCGCCGTCCGGCCCGCCGGCGACCCGACACCGAGGTGCCCGACGACGCACGGGTCTTCGGTGGCAGCGACGACGGCGAGGCCCGTAGCGAGGTCTTCGGCGGCAGCGACGATGGCGAGGCCCGTAGCGAGGTCTTCGGTGGCCGGGACGACCAGGCGGCCGAGCCGCGCCGCTGACCCCGGTCACCCCCCTCGTCCTCGCCGGGTCGCGGGGCATTCGCGCCGGGTGCGTTTGTTCCGCCGGTTTCGGGGGACCTGCGTGCTGGGCACGCCCCGGTTCCGGTCCGTCTCCGGCGGCCGGGTGTCCGGCGCGCGGCCGGGCCGACCGCTTCCCGCGGGATTGGCGGGCGGTGAATCCGGTCATATCGCGCGGGGATGAGGAAAGGAGGACAGCATGGCTGATGTCGCGAGTCGCAGCACGTCCCGGACCGGGAGCGACGCGTCCACCGCCGAACTGGTGCAGCGGGCCACCGAGCAGGTCTCCCGGCTGGTGCGGGACGAGCTGGCGCTGGCCCGGGCGGAACTGACCCGTAAGAGCAAACACGCGGGGATCGGAATCGGTCTGTTCGGCGGCGGCGGGGTGATGGCTTTCTTCGGTGCCGGCGCGATGGTCGCCACGGTGATCCTGGCGCTGGCGCTGGTGCTGCCGGCGTGGGCGGCCGCGCTGATCGTGTCGGTGGCGCTCTTCCTGCTCGCCGGGATCCTCGCGCTGGCCGGCAGGCAGCAGGTCAGCCGTGCCGGCAGGCCGCTGCCGGAGGCGACGGTCCGCAGCGTTCGGGCTGACGTCGACACCGTAGCCGCCGCGGTGAAGGACGGGAGGCGGGGATGACCGGCAACGGGACCGGGAACGTGGAGGCGCTCCGCGAGGAGATCCGCCGGACCCGGGTCGAGCTGGGTGAGACGATGGAGCTGCTGGCCGCCCGGGCCGACGTCAAGGCCCGGCTGCGGGAGTCCGCCGAGCAGGCGAAGGGGCGGATGCTCGAGCACGCCGCCCAGACCATGGCCCGGGTGCGCGGGCAGGCGACCGGGAAGGCCCGGCTCGCCCGGGAGCAGGCGGCCGGGAAGGCCCGGCTCGCGCGGGCGCAGGGTACGGCGGTCAGGCGCGGCCCGATGCCGTGGGCGGTCGTCGCGGTCGGCGCGGTGGCGGCCGCGGTGGTGCTGCTGATCGTCCGTGGGAGGCACCGGTGAGCAACAAGATCGGCAGGACCGCGTACAAGCCGGTCGGGGTGCTGCTCGGCCTGGCCGCCGGTGCGTTCGCCGGGGTCGTCTTCCGGCAGGTCTGGCGGCTTGCCGCCGGCGACGGGGAGGCGCCCAGCGCCACCGACGAGAACCGGCGTTGGGCCGAGATCCTGGCCGCCGCGGCGTTGCAGGGCGCGATCTTCGCGGTCGTCCGGGCCGCCGTGGACCGGGGCGGGGCGATCAGCGTACGCAAACTCACCGGGCACTGGCCCGACTGAACCGCCCGCGAGGCGGCCTCTTCCCGATGAGGGAAGGGGCCTTTCGCATGGCCCGCCCGGCCCGGGCAGTGGACCCGTCGCGACCGTCAGGTCACATGTCGGAGAATTTCGTCCGGTAGGCTGTGCAGAGTTTTTGCGTACGTGGTTTGCTGTCTCACGCTGTTGAGAGACGCGTGGGTTGAGAGAAGTCTCCTTCGTTGGGGGCCGCCTCAGGCACCGCTGCTCGAAAACGGCCAATCGGCCGCACGGCGTGCTCGGCCGCCAGTTTTAGAAGGAGATACACATGGCGCAGGGAACCGTGAAGTGGTTCAACGCTGACAAGGGCTTCGGCTTCATCACCGTCGATGGCGGGGGTGCTGACGTGTTCGTCCACTTCTCGGCCATCCAGACCAGCGGCTACCGCACGCTGGAGGAGAACCAGCGGGTGGAGTTCGAGATCGCCCAGGGTCAGAAGGGTCCGCAGGCCGAGCAGGTCCGCCCCATCTGAGCACGGTGCCGGCACACGCCGGATTCCGCGCAGCCCCGCGTCCCGTTCCGGGAGGCGGGGCTTTCGCGTTCCTGGGCATCTCCCGGCGTCAGCCACGCCGGCCTCGGGCCCTCAGGCCGTAATAGAGCATGACGAGTCCGATCAGGACGACGACCGGGCCGACGGCCGCCCAGATCCGCTGCCCGGTCATCAGGCTTCCGCTCGCGTAGCCCAGCCCCTGCACGGTCCAGAGCGCGCCCAGCACGACGGCCAACAGCCCCAGGGTGAGCCGGAACCAGCCCCTCATCGCTTCACCTCCGCCGACGGGCACCCCCTCCAGCATGCCCCCCGCGGTCGGCCGGTGGCGGCGCCGCGCCGACTCCACCCGCCCGCGCGGGTCACCACCGGTCGTGCACCTGCGGCCGGATCAGCTCGTCGTACGTCTGGCGGACGGCGGTCAGCTCCGCCTCGGTCAGCGGCGGCAGGTCGGCCGCCTCCGCGTTGCGCCGTGCCTGGTCGGCGTCGCGCGCGCCGGGGATGACCACGGTGACGCCGGGCTGGTCGAGGATCCAGCGGAGCGCGAACTGCGCCATCGTCCGGCCGCCGGCGACCAGCGGCGCGAGCCGGCGTACGGCGGCCAGGCCGAGGTCGTAGTCGACTCCGGAGAACGTCTCGCCGACGTCGAAGGACTCCCCGTGCCGGTTGAAGTTGCGGTGGTCGTTCGCCGGGAACGCGGTGTGCTCGTCGTACCGGCCGGAGAGCAGGCCGCTGGCCAGCGGCACCCGGGCGATGATGCCCACCCCGGCCGCCGACGCCGCGGGCAGCACCCGCTCGAGCGGCTTGAGCCGGACCGCGTTGAGGATGATCTGCACGCTGGCCACGCCGGGGCGGGCGATGGCGGTGAGCGCCTGGTCGCAGGTCTCGACGCTGACCCCGTACCCGGCGATCCGCCGCTCGGCGACCAGGGTGTCCAGGGCGTCGAAGACCCGGTCGTCGGCGAAGACCGCGGTCGGCGGGCAGTGCAACTGCACCAGGTCGAGGGTGTCCACGTCGAGGGTGGCCCGGGAGCGGTCCGTCCAGGCGCGGAAGTTGTCCAGGGTGTACGCCTCCGGCGTCTGCGGCACCCGCCGGCCCATCTTGGTGGCCACGGTCAGCCCGTGCCCGGGGTACTCGCGCAGGAACCGGCCGATCAGCCGCTCGCTGCGGCCGTCGCCGTACACGTCGGCGGTGTCCAGGAAGGTGACGCCGGCGTCGACGGCGGCGGCGAGCACGTCCATCGCCGTGCTCTCGCTGACCTCACCCCAGTCGGCGCCGAGCTGCCAGGCGCCGAGTCCGACGACGCCCACGTGCCGGCCGAGCCGGTCGAAGCTGCGCTGTTCCATCCCGGCAGCCTAGTGATCCGCTTGCCGGCGCACCCGTCGGGCCGTACCGTCTAGCAAGACGTACGTACGGTTTGGAGGCTGTCATGTGGGACCCGACCACCTACCTGCGCTATGGCGACGAGCGCTCCCGGCCCTTCCACGACCTGGTCGCCCGGGTCCCGGCCGAGCGCCCGCGGGCCGTGGTGGACCTCGGCTGCGGCCCCGGCACGCTCACCGCCACCCTGGCCGAACGGTGGCCGCGGGCCCGGCTGAGCGGGCTCGACTCGTCCCCGGAGATGGTCGCGAAGGCGAGAGCGCTGGACGTCCCGGCCGCCTTCGCCGTCGGCGACGTACGCTCCTGGCGGCCGGAGCCGGACGTGGACGTGGTGGTCTGCAACGCGGTGCTCCAGTGGGTGCCCGGCCACCAGGAGCTGCTCACCCGCTGGGCCGCCGCGCTGCCGGCCGGCGCGTGGCTGGCCTGCCAGGTCCCCGGCAATTTCGCCGCCCCGTCGCACCGCGCACTGCGCGAGGTGGCCGGGCGCGACCGGTGGCGGGACACGCTCGCCCCGCTGCTACGCGAGGCGCCCGTCGACGACCCGGTCGACTACGCCGCGCTGCTGGTCGGTGCCGGCTGCGCGGTCGACGCCTGGGAGACTACCTACGTGCACCTGCTCCCGGCCGCCGGCGCGGACCACCCGGTGTTGTCCTGGATGGAGGGGACGGCGCTGCGCCCGGTCCGGGCCGCGCTGGATCCCGCCGGCTGGGCCGACTTCCGTGCGGAGCTGGGGGCCCGGCTCGCGCAGGCGTACCCGGTGCGGCAGGGTCAGGTGTACTTCCCGTTCCGCCGGATCTTCGCGGTGGCCCGCACCGGCGCCCGCGCAGAGGAGACGATGTGACCGACCTGTCCGCCTTCATCGCCGGACTGCCCAAGGCGGAGCTGCACGTGCACCACGTGGGCTCCGCCTCGCCCCGGATCGTCGCCGAGCTGGCCGCCCGGCACGAGGGGCACAGCCCCGTCCCGGCCGACCCGGGGCAGCTCGCCGACTACTTCGCGTTTCGTGACTTCGCCCACTTCATCGAGGTCTACCTCAGCGTCGTGGACCTGATCCGCGACCAGGAGGACGTCTGGATCCTCACCCACGAGGTGGCCCGGGAGCTGGCCCGCCAGCAGGTCCGGTACGCCGAGCTGACGGTGACGCCGTACTCGCACGTGCACCGGGGGATCCCGGCGCCGGCGTTCTGCGAGGCGATCGAGGACGCCCGCAAGCGGGCCGAGGTGGACTTCGGCATCGCGCTGCGCTGGTGCTTCGACATTCCCGGCGAGGCCGGGCTGCCGGCCGCCGAGGAGACCCTGCGGATCGCGCTGCAGGAGCGGCCGGACGGGCTGATCAGTTTCGGCCTCGGCGGCCCGGAGATCGGGGTGCCGCGACCGCAGTTCAAGCCCTACTTCGACCAGGCCCGGGCGGCCGGGCTGCGCTCGGTGCCGCACGCCGGCGAGACCACCGGCCCGGAGACGATCTGGGACGCGCTGCGCGAGCTGGGCGCGGAGCGGATCGGCCACGGCGTCTCCGCCGCGCTCGATCCGGAACTGCTCACCTTCCTGGCCGAGCGGCAGATCGCGCTGGAGGTCTGCCCCACCTCCAACGTCCGGACCCGGGCGGTGGCGACCCTCGACGAGCACCCGCTGCCGCAGCTGGTCGAGGCCGGGCTGCTGGTCACCATCAACTCCGACGACCCGCCGATGTTCGGCACCACCCTGAACGACGAGTACGGCGTCGCCGCCCGGCTGCTGGGTCTCGGTCCGGACGGGATCGCCGCGCTGGCCCGCGCCGCGGTCACCGCCTCGTTCCTGGAGCCGGCGGAGAAGGTCCGGATCAGCGGCGAGATCGACGCGTATCTGGCGACTGCGGCCCGCTGACCGGGGCGGACCCGCACCGGCCGCCGAATGCGGCCCGGATGCGGCTCGAACGGGGGGAGTGGCGCGCGGCGGGAGCGAGGTTGTGGGGGGACCGAAACTCCCGCCGCGCGCACGGCTCCGTCAGCCGAGGGTGTTACCGGGGCGTTCCGGCTGACGGAACTGATGGGTTCGGTCTGAATCCTGGCACCCGACGGGGGTGCCTCGGCCGTCGTTAATCCGGATCTAAGGAAGACTTGCACCGGGCAACAGCCACCGGCCGGGGCGACGGTCAGCGCGGGCGGGGCAGGCGGCGGGTCTTCTGCTCCCGGGCGTCCCGCGCCCTGCGGCCGACCAGTCCGAACCGGTTGACCTGCCGGGGCGTCGCCTCCGGGTCGGTCAGCAGCATCACCACGCTGGCCCCGCCGAGCCGGGCCCGGTCGATGCTGACCGAACCGTTCGCCTGCAGCGCGACCCGCCGGGCGATGTCCAGCCCGAGCCCGGTGGAGCCCTGGTCGCTGGCGCCCCGGCGGAGCGCCCGGTCCGGGTTGGCGATGCCCGGGCCGGCGTCGTCGATGCGGATCGCCACCCAGCCGTCCCGCCGGTTGACCGCCACCTCGAAGGCGGTGCCCTGCGGGGTGTAGCGGAAGACGTTGCCCATCACCGCGTCGAGCGCGGCGGCCAGCTCGGCCCGGGGCACCGGGACCGGGATACGCAGCTGCGCCCCGACCACCCGGTGCGGCCGGTTCTGGTCCCCCGCGAGGGCCGACCAGAAGACCATTCGCTCCCGGACCACCTCGCTGGCGTCGCAGGTGGCCGGGCCGGTCTCCTGGCTGACCGCCTTGCGGGTCGTCTTGATCAACTGGTCGACCTCGCCCTCCAGCGTGGCGATGGCCTGACGGATCCGCCGGATGCCGCGCCGGCGGTCCAGTTCCGCCGCGCTGAACGTTCCGATGCTGGTGTCGTCGGATTCCAGCGCCTCGGCGTCCAGCCGCAGCGCGGTCAGCGGGGTGCGCAGCCGGTGGGACAGGTCCGCGACGAGTTCCCGCTCGTCGGCGCGGAGCGCGACCAGCCGCTCCACCATCCGGTTGAACGCGTGCCCGGCCTCGGCCAGCTCCCGCGGTCCGGCCGGCTCGACCCGTACGCCGAGGTCGCCGTCGCCGACGGCGAGGGCCGCCTTGACCAGCTCGCCGGTGGGGGCCACCGCGCGCGCGGCGATCCGGTCGACCACAATCACCGTGGCCCCCACCAGCGCCGCCGCCACCGCGAACAGCAGCAGCCAGCGCCGGCCGGAGCCCTCGTCGAGCAACCGGTCGGGAACGAACACCTCCACCACGGCGACCTTGTCGCCGAGCACCACCGGGTCCAGCCGGAGCACCCCGCCGGGCACGTCGGTGACCAGCGGGCGCCGTTCGGCACCGGCGCGGGCCAGCGCCGCGGTGTCGGCGCGGCCACCGGACTCGTCACCGCCGAGGCCGTGTACGACCGGCCGCAGCTCCGGGTCGTCGTCGCTGGCCGCGACCGCGCGCCGTACGACCACCGGGTCGGTGCTGGCCGCGAGCGCGCCGG
The DNA here is from genome assembly GCF_047921505.1 of Micromonospora sp. SL1-18. Taxonomy (NCBI): domain Bacteria; kingdom Bacillati; phylum Actinomycetota; class Actinomycetes; order Micromonosporales; family Micromonosporaceae; genus Micromonospora; species Micromonospora sp. SL1-18. The sequence continues at coordinate 12,833 of NZ_JBLROA010000046.1, forward strand.
TGACCAGCGCGCTGCGCCGGGCCGCCTCGGCCATCTGCCCTTGCCGCGACTCGGCGCCGAGCGTGAGCCCGAGCGGGATGAGGAAGGCGAGCGCGACGAGGCTGCACATGCCGGCCGTGAGCCAGGCCAGCGTGGTCCTCAGTCCGGCGCCACCAGCCGGAAGCCGACCCCCCGCACGGTGCGCAGGTAGCGCGGTTTCGCCGCGGACTCGCCCATTTTGCGGCGCAGCCAATATAGGTGAACGTCGATTGTCTGGTCCTCGCCGACCGACGGCTGCCGCCATACCTCCTCCAAGAGTTCCCGCCGGGACACTACCCGGCCGGGACGCGCGGCGAGATACGCCAGCAGGTCGAATTCCTTGCGGGTCAGCGCCAGCGACTGCCCGTCCAGCACCGCACTGCGTTCGCCCACGTCAACCCGCAACCCGCTGACGGTGTGCACCGCCGGCTGCGCGGTGCGGCTGGCCCGGCCCGCCCGGCGCAGCACGGTGGTGATCCGGGCGTCGAGATGGGCCCCGGTGAAGGGCTTGACCATGTAGTCGTCGGCGCCTGCCCGCAGCAGCCGTACCACGGACTGCTCGTCGTCACGCGCGGTGGCGATGATGATCGGCACGTCGGTGATCCCGCGCAGCATCCGCAGCGCGTCCGAGCCGTCCAGATCAGGCAGGCCGAGGTCGAGCACGACCAGGTCGGGGGTCTCGGCGGCGACCCGGCGCAACGCGTCCAGCGCCGTGCCGACGGCATGCACGGCGTGGCCCCGGTCGGTGAGGGCCCGCAGCATCGCACCGCGTACGACGTGATCGTCTTCGACCAGGAGGACGGTTGCCACGTCAAGACCGTACTCGGCGTGGCAAGTTGATCGCGTTGCGGCAGTCCGATGAACCGGGCAAGCTGGGACGACGATGGCGTTCACCCTCTTCCCCGACACCCGTCTCACGCTCGCCCGCGACAGCCTCGCCGGGCTGTCGGTCGGTGACGCCCTCGGTTCCCAGTTCTTCGTCCCCGGCCGGCACCCGGGCGACCTCGCCGCCGGCCGGCTGCCGGCCCCGCCGTGGTCGTGGACCGACGACACCGAGATGGCCTGTTCCGTGGTGGCCACGCTGGGCGAGGCGGGACGGATCGACCGGGACGCGCTGGCGCTCGCCTTCGCCGAGCGCTGCGAGCCGTACCGCGGCTACGGCCCGGGCGCGGTGACCATCCTGCGGTTGATCCGCGCCGGCACGCCGTGGCCGGTGGCCGCCGCGTCCGCGTTCGACGGGCAGGGCTCCTGCGGCAACGGCGCCGCCATGCGGGTCGCCCCGCTCGGCGCCTGGTACGCCGACTCGACCCGGCGTGCCGCCGACCAGGCCCGCGCCTCGGCCGAGGTGACCCACGCCCACTCGGAGGGGATCGCCGGGGCGGTCGCGGTGGCGGTGGCCGCCTCGCTCGCCGCCCGGGCCCGGCTGGACGGGGACCGGCCCGAACCGGCCCGGCTGCTCGGCGCGGTGGCCGGCGCCCTGGATCCGGCCGGCGAGCTGCACCGGGGCGTACGCCGGGCCGCCGCGCTGCTCGGCCACTCCGCAGGGGTGGCCGCCGACGCGCTCGGCAACGGCTCGCGGGTGACCGCGCAGGACACCGTCCCGTTCACCCTCTGGGTGGCCGCCACCCACCTCGACGACTACCCGGCCGCGATCCGTGTCTGCGTCGAGGTGGGCGGGGACGTGGACACCACGGCGGCCATCGCCGGCGGAGTGGTGGCCGCGTACACCGGCGTCGGCACGCCGGGCGGGGTGCCCGACGGCTGGCTGGCCGCTCGTGAGCCCCTACCCGACTGGCTCCCCGCCTGACCGTCCCGTCTCCACCCTCCGCAAGATCCGCCCGCCGGGTCGCGCCCAGCCGAAGAAGCGGGTGAAGAGTTGCCCCGGCGCCGGCCCGTCGTCCAGGTGCAGGGTGTGCAGCTCGCTGGCCGCGTCGTGCAGCATCCCGCCGAGGTAGACCAGCAGCGCCACCCGGTCGTCGGCGTACTCGCGGAGCAGGGTGAGCCGGGCGTTGGCGCAGGGCCAGGGGGCGGCGCAGGCCCGGCAGAGCCAGAGCGGCCGGATCGGCGTGTGCGCTCCGCTCACCACCGGCCGCCGTTGGCCCGCCAGGTCTGCGCCGGGGTCAGTCGACCGACCCGCCCGACCTGCGGGTTCGCCCGGGTCGCCTCGTTCCACCACCGGCTGTTCGGCGGCGGCGTGGGCGGCTCGGTGGGGACCGGCGCGTGCCGGTCCGGGCAGGCGGTCCAGCGCAGGCCGCACGAGCACCAGCGCCGTCCGCGCCGCCAGGTCCGCCGGTGCCGGGGTGCGAGCGGCACCGGTGCCGCGTCGCGTCGCGGCCACATCCTCAACACGCCCCATCGGGTACGCGGACCAGCGCATCGCCGCGGGTCGTCAGCTCGTCGATCACGTCGTCGGGCAGGCCGCGCGACCGCAGCACCCGCCGTCCCCACCGGTGCAGCAGACAGGGGTACGGGGTCCGGTCGCTGCGGCACAGCGGGCCGGCGGGCCACTCCTCGGGTGCGTGCATCAGCACCGCCCGGATAGCGCGCCGGACGTCCTCCGCCGTGACGACCCACGGCATCGGCAGCTCGCCGAGCACCTTCTCCATCGCATCCACTGATTGGTCGACCACTGCCTGCACGCTGTTCCACCTCTCTGGTCTGGGTGCGGCGCCGAGACGGGCGGGGTCGGCCGTGCGCGCGCATGATCTGCCGGAGCCCGGCACCCGCCCCGGGCCTGCTCACGAGCCCGCCATGACCTGTGGCGGGCAGGGGGTGGCACCCGGCCGACTACCGGGGGAGTGGCCGGCCGGGTGTTCCTACGGGGTGACCAGCTCGCGGTTTGCAGACCAGGTGAGCGGGTCGGCACGAACTTATACTTAGTACTGCTCATAGGTCAACCACCGAGTACCTCTTACTTGTCGGTAGAAGCAAGGCGTGATCAAATGGCGGTGCAGACCAGGGAGAGCAGATGCCCGCCAAGCCCAAGTGGGCGCAGCTCGCGGACCTTATCCGTGAGCAGATCGCGTCCGGAGAACTCGCCCCAGGCGACAAGTTGCCGTCCACCGCACAGCTCTGCAGCCAGCACCGTGTGTCGGCAGGGGTGGTCAACCACGCCATGATCGTGCTGAAGACCGAGGGATTGGTCGAAGGTGTGCATGGTCTCGGCGTCTTCGTCAAGGAAGCGCCAAGCGAGCAGACCTAATCTGCCCGCTTCCGCGTACGGAGGGTGCCCCTCATGCCTGCCAAAGCCAAGTGGGCGCAGCTTGCCGACCACCTCCGTGAGTGGATCGAGTCGGGTGAGCTCGTGCCGGGGGAGAAGTTGCCGTCGACCGCGCAGCTCAAGGAAGAGCACCGTGTATCGCAAACCGTCGTGCGACAGGCGATTCTCGTCCTGCAGACGCAGGGCTGGGTGGAGGGCGTGCACGGTCGTCGGCGTGTTCGTTGCCGAGCAACTGCCGGATAGGCGGGACCCATCCTGAGAGCAACTCTCGGATGCCTGGCCGGGGGGTGGGATGAACAGGGGCGAGCACGTCCACCGGATGCGTGATCACTGGTGGTGGCGTCCTGGGTGGCGGTCGGGCCGGCACTTCTACGCCTGTCACTTCAGCATGGTGCGCCATGCCTCACTGGTTCGGCTGGTCGAGGGGTACCAGGCCAGCCTCCGCGGCCTCTCGACGCTCGACCTGATCCCGCCTGGTTGGCTTCACCTGACCATGCAGGGGATCGGCTTCGTGGACGAAATTGGGGACAGCCAGGTCGTCGAGTTGACGGACAGACTCCGTGATCGCCTTGTCACGCTGACTCCATCGGTGGTGGCATTCCACCGGCCGATTGTCCGACCCGAAGCGGTCTATCTGCCGGCCGACCCGCCCGAGCCCATCAGAGCCCTGCGCTCCGTCGTACACGGGGTCATCGCTGAAGTGCTGGGCGACGATCGAGTCGAGCAACTTCCCCGAGATGCCGCCGCGTACCGGCCACACGTCAGCATCGCGTACTCGAACGCGAGGCAGGACGTGGGACCAATAGCCGAGGCGCTCAACAACGTCCAAACCGAGCCCGTTCCGGTCGTGCTCGACCATGTCGACCTGTTGCGGTTCCATCGCGATCATCGGATGTACGAGTGGACGGAAGCCGTCCCGCTTCGCATCGGTGCCGACCGGGGAGAGCAGATGCAGGGCCGGGTAGAGGGAGTACGCGGCGTCGGCGTGTTCGTCGCCGAGAAACTGCCGGATGGGCGGCAGTCATCCTGAGAGCGATACGCTGCGGTACCGGGGGCTATGCCGGGCGGTTCACCGCGCGTACCGTGACGAGGCCGTTCAGCCCCTCAAAGTCGGCAGGGTTGGTGGTGTAGAGCGGCAGGCCGTTCGTGTGGGCCACCGAAGCGATCATGAGGTCGGCGATCCTGCGGCGGGTGCCGCGCCCGGCCGCCAGCACGGCGGCGGAGATCAGGCCGAATGCTCGTGCTGCCTCGGCGTCGAACGGCAGCGGCTCGAAGGTCGCTTCGACGTGTTGAAGCACGCTCATCCGGCGCGCTCTTTCCCGAGCGTCGTCGGTGTGGTGGGGCCCGGCGGACAGTTCCGCGAGCGTGACGGCGCTGATCACCATCTCGTCGGGTAGCTCTGCCGAATTCAGGCCGGCGAGGTGGATGACGATATTGGTGTCGATCAGGCCGCGAAGGGGGAGTTCACCACTCACGGTCGAGAAGGTCCTGTCCGATCGCTGCGTCGAGGTCCCGACGGAACCTGGCCTCGTCGAGCACGGGCGCTGTCGCGAAGGCCGCCATGACCTCGGCTCGGGGAACAAAGGTGCGCCGCCGGATCGGGATCAGCCGACCGATCGGGGTGCCGTTGCGAGTGATCGTGAACGACTCTCCGCGCTCTACGCCGCGCATGATGCTGCCAGAGTCGTTGCGCAGCTCGCGCTGCGTGATCTCCCGAGGAGCGTGCTCAGCCACGACGACAGTCTAACCCTGTGTGCTACGAGGTGCTACAGGACAAGCCGGCGTGGACTCTCCCTGCTCGGCGAAGCCCACCCGCACTCTGCGATATGCCTCCGCGGCAGGCGGGGTGCGTTTCGGGACAGCGCGGCGTCGATGACGGTGCGGAAAAGGGGGCCGATAGCATCGCAGGGGCCGGTAACCGGCAGATCCGATTCCCATCGACGACAGGAGTCACCGTGTCCGCACCCCGTACCCCCGTCGTGGCCGACCCCGTCGTCGTCGCCGCCGGGACGACGGCGGCCGACGCGGTGGCCGCGGCCGGGCTGCCCACCAGCGGCCCGAAGGCAGTCGTGGTGGTCCGCGACCCGCAGGGCGTGCTGCGCGACCTGGACTGGAAGCCGGCCGAGGAGACCACGGTCGAGCCGGTCGCCCTCGACTCGCCGGACGGACTGAACGTGCTGCGCCACTCCACCGCGCACGTACTGGCCCAGGCCGTGCAGGACATCTTCCCCGAGGCGAAGCTCGGCATCGGCCCGCCGATCGAGAACGGCTTCTACTACGACTTCCAGGTCGACAAGCCGTTCCAGCCGGACGACCTGGCGAAGCTCGAGAAGCGGATGCAGGAGATCGTCAAGTCCGGCCAGCGGTTCCGCCGGCGGCGGTTCAGCAGCCTGGACGAGGCGCGGGGCGAGCTGGCCGCCGAGCCGTTCAAGCTGGAGCTGATCGAGGTCAAGGGGGAGGGGCTGGACTCCTCCGAGGTGATGGAGGTGGGCGGCGGCGAGCTGACCATCTACGACAACCTCGCCGCGAACGAGGACAAGGTCTGCTGGTCGGACCTGTGCCGCGGTCCGCACCTGCCGAGCACCCGGCTGATCGGCGCGTTCAAGCTGATGCGCTCGGCCGCCGCGTACTGGCGGGGGTCGGAGAAGAACCCGCAGCTGCAGCGGGTGTACGGGACCGCGTGGCCGACCCGGGACGAGCTGAAGGCGTACCTGAAGCTGCTGGAGGAGGCCGCCCGGCGCGACCACCGCAAGCTCGGTGCGGACCTGGACCTGTTCAGCTTCCCCGACGAGATCGGCTCGGGCCTCGTGGTCTTCCACCCCAAGGGGGGTGTGCTCAAGCGGGTGATGGAGGACTACGTCCGCACCCGGCACATCGAGGAGGGCTTCCAGTACGTCGGGACCCCGCACATCTCGAAGGAAGGCCTCTTCCACACCTCAGGTCACCTGCCGTACTACGCCGACGGGATGTACCCGCCCATGGAGCTCGAGGGCGCGGACTACTACCTCAAGGCGATGAACTGCCCGATGCACAACCTGATCTACCGGTCGCGCGGGCGCTCCTACCGTGAGCTGCCGATGCGGCTCTTCGAGTTCGGGTCGGTCTACCGCTACGAGAAGTCCGGCGTGGTCCACGGGTTGACCCGGGTGCGCGGCCTGACCCAGGACGACTCGCATTCGTACTGCACGCGGGAGCAGGCGCCGGCCGAGATCAAGCACCTGCTCGGCTTCGTGCTCAGCCTGCTGCGGGACTTCGGCATCGACGACTTCTACCTGGAGCTGTCGACCCGCGACGAGTCCCGGCCGGACAAGTTCGTCGGCTCGGACGAGGACTGGGCGACCGCGACCGCGGTGCTGGAGCAGTGCGCGCGGGAGACCGGGCTCGACCTGGTGCCCGACCCGGGCGGCGCGGCGTTCTACGGCCCGAAGATCTCGGTGCAGGCGAAGGACGCCATCGGCCGGACCTGGCAGTTGTCGACGATCCAGTACGACTTCAACCAGCCGAAGGGCTTCGGGCTGGAGTACCAGGCGGCCGATGGAACCCGACAGCAGCCGGTGATGATCCACTGCGCCAAGTTCGGGTCGATCGAGCGCTTCATCGGCGTGCTCACGGAGCACTACGCCGGGGCGTTCCCGGCGTGGCTCGCCCCGGTGCAGGTGGTGGGCATCCCGATCCGCGAGGAGCACACCGACTACCTCCAGGACTTCGTCACGACGCTGCGGGCCGAGGGGATCCGGGCCGAGGTCGACGCGGGCGACGACCGGATGCAGAAGAAGATCCGCAACGCCCAGCAGCAGAAGATCCCGTTCATGGTGATCGCCGGCGACGACGACGTGGCAGCCGGCACGGTGTCCTTCCGCTACCGCGACGGGTCGCAGCGCAACGGCGTGCCGATGGTCGAGGCGGTCGCCCACGTGCTCGACGTGGTCGGATCGCGGACCAACTCGGGGCCCTCGGCGCAGAGCTGACCGACCCGGGCCGGCGGGGGATCTCCGGGCGACCGGGCCCCCGCCCGGCCGGTGCGGACGGATGGCGCCCGGCGCCGCGACCGTAGGATCGGCGTGTGACTGGGGCGGAACGACACTTCGACAGCGGCACCGACAACGGCCTGTCGGACAGCCTGGAACGGCTCTGGACGCCGCATCGGATGACCTACGTCTCAGGCGAGGAACGGCCCGCGGGCGGCTACGAGAAGCCCACCGGCTGCCCGTTCTGCCTGGCCCCCGACCTGCCTCCGGACGAGAGCCTGGTCGTCGCCCGGGGCGAGCACGTCTTCGCGGTGCTCAACCTCTACCCGTACAACCCGGGACACCTGCTGGTCTGCCCGTACCGGCACGTCGCCGACTACACCGGGCTGGACGCAGCGGAGACCGCCGAGCTGGCGGCGTTCACCCAGGACGCCATGCGGGTGGTCCGCCAGGTCTCCAACGCGCACGGCTTCAACCTGGGCATGAACCAGGGCGGCGTGGCCGGCGCCGGCATCGCCGCCCACCTGCACCAGCACGTGGTGCCACGGTGGGGCGGGGACGCCAACTTCATGCCGGTCATCGGCCGGACGAAGGTGCTGCCGCAGCTGCTCGCCGACACCCGGGACCTGCTCGCCAAGGCCTGGCCGGCCTGACCGCGCGGCGGGTGGGCGCGCGTGGGCGCGACCGGCGGGCGCTCAGCGCAGCCGGTTGCGGACGCGAGCCGGCCGGCGGCGCCTGTTGGTGGCGGTCCGCCGGGTCGTCTCGGCCTGATCGGTGGCGGGTTCGGCCCGGACGGCGAGCTGACGCAGCCGCCGCTCGACCATCCGGTCGCCGTGCCGGGCGATCCAGACGCAGACCGCGGCCAGCGGCAGTTCGACCAGGGCGGCCAGCAGCACCGACAGCGCCAGGTCCGGCCCGACGGGGGTGGTGACGACGTCGAACCAGGCGTCCACCACCAGCATGGTCGCGGTGGCGCTGGCCGCCAGCCCCACCTGACGGTGCCCCCGGTACGCCTGCACCGCGGTCAACGCCAGCGTGGCCACCAGCCCCAGGTCGAAGCCCACCCAGGCGGCCCGGTAGTGCACGCTCATCACGTGTCGGGGCAGCGTCAGCGCCAGGTAACAGACCCAGGGCAGGGTGAGTAGCGCCAGCACGCCGAAGGTGGGCGCCACCCAGCGGGGCGCTGGTCGCAACTCCGTCGTCCGCTCGATCCCGTCCGCCGCTGTGCCCACCCGTTCCTCCAGGCCGCGGTAGTGTCTCTTGCCAAGATCGGCGAACCCCGGCGCGCTCTCCTTCGACAGTACGATCCTCCGCATGGCTCTGCTGTACCGCGCGGAACTGCGCCCCTCCAAGCTCGACCTGCTCACCGCCTGGTTGCCCACTCGTCCCTGGTTCGCCGGGACGGCGGGCGCCGACGTGACCCGGGTGGCGGCGTACCGCTTCGACGACCCGGCCGGCGAGGTCGGGATCGAGACCCTGCTCGTCCGCGCCGGGGACGGCCCGATCCTGCAGGTGCCGCTCACCTACCGGGGCGCCCCGCTGGCCGGCGCCGACCAGTGGCTGGTCGGCACCACCGAGCACTCGGTGCTGGGCCCGCGCTGGGTGTACGACGCCTGCGCCGACCCGGTCTACCCGCCGGTGTTGGCCGCCGCCGTGCTCGCCGGAGCCGGGCAGGCGGAGGAGTACTTCGAGGTGGACGGGCGGCGGGAGGTCCGCCCGCGGAACATGACCGTGACCGGCGGCCACGCCGGCGCGGTCGAGCCGCCGGCTGTCGGCGCGCCCCGGGAGGTGGTCGACGGCGACCCCACGCTGATCCGGGCCGACCACGTCGAGCTGGCCGTCGTCCGTCGGCCGGCCCTCGGCCAGCCCTCCTCCGACGCCTGCCTGACCGGCACCTGGCCGGGACAGACAACCCCGCTCGCCCTGGCCTACGCCGTCCCCCGCTGACGCCCCGCCCGTTTCCGCCCGCGGCGGTCATGGAGTTTCGGCCCTCCGAAAGTGGGGTGGACCGGGAACCACAACTCCATGATCCACGCCGCCGGGGAACGGGACGGGGGGAACGGGCGGGTCAGGAGCGGGCGGTGTGTTCCTTGCGGGCCTGGTCGGCCAGGTGGGCGGGCATGGGTTCGTAGCGGGCGAACTCGCGGCGGAAGGCACCGGTGCCGGCGGTCATCGAGCGCAGCTCGATCGCGTACCGGAGCAACTCGGTGGCGGGCACCTCGGCGCGGACCAGGGTGCACCCCTCGGCGTCCGGGTCGGGTTCGGTGCCGAGCACCCGCCCGCGCCGGCCGGAGAGATCGCCCATCACCGCGCCCACCGACGAGTCGGGCACCCGGATGGCCACCTCGTCGACGGGCTCCAGCAGCGTCGGCTGGCCCTTCTCGGCGGCGTCCCGCAGCGCGAGGGCACCTGCGGTCTGGAACGCCGCGTCGGAGGAGTCGACGCTGTGCGCCTTGCCGTCGAAGAGGGTCACCCGCAGGTCCACCACCGGGCAGCCGGCGACCAGGCCCCGTTCCATCTGGGTCCGGACGCCCTTCTCCACCGACGGGATGTAGTTGTGCGGCACCGCGCCGCCGACCACCTTGTCCACGAACTCGAAGCCCGCGCCGCGGGGCAGCGGCTCCACCTCGATGTCGCAGACCGCGTACTGGCCGTGGCCGCCGGACTGCTTGACGTGCCGGCCGTGGCCCTTCGCGCCGACGGTGAACGTCTCGCGCAGCGCCACCCGGACCGGCTCGGTCTCCAGCTCCACCCCGCCCGCGCGCAGCCGCTCGAGCACGACGTCGGCGTGCGCCTCGCCCATGCACCAGAGCACCAGTTGGTGGGTTTCGGCGTTGCGCTCCAGCCGCAGCGTCGGGTCGCCGGTCACCAGCCGGGCGAGGTTGCGCGCGAGGGCGTCCTCGTCGGCTCGGCTCTTCGCCACGATCGCCACCGGCAGCAGCGGCTGCGGCATCTCCCACGGGGCGATGAGCAGCGGCTCCTCCTTGGCGGAGATGGTGTCACCGGTCTCCGCGCTGCCCGACTTGGTGATCGCGCAGAGGTCCCCGGCGACCACCGCGGGTACCTCGCGCAGCGCCGCGCCGAGCGGGCTGTAGAGGTGGCCGACCCGCTCGTCGGCGTCGTGGTCGGGGTGGCCCCGCTCGGCCATGCCGTGCCCGGACACGTGGATCACCTGGTCGGGGCGGAGGGTGCCGGAGAAGACCCGGACCAGGGACACCCGCCCGACGTGCCGGTCGACCGTCGTCTTGACCACCTCCGCGACCAGCGGACCGTCCGGATCGCAGACCAGCGGTGGCCGGGGCGAGCCGTCCACCCCGGTGACCGCCGGAAGCTCGTGTTCCAGCGGCGAGGGGAACGCCGACACCAGGCCGTCGAGCAGCACGTCCAGGCCGACCCCGGTCTCCGAGCAGACCGGCACCACCGGGTAGAAGTGACCCCGGGCCACCGCCTTCTCCAGGTCGGTGACGAGCACCTCGGTGTCGATCTCCTCGCCGCCGAGGTAGCGGTCCATCAGGGACTCGTCCTCGCTCTCCGCGATGATCCCCTCGATGAGCTCGTTGCGCGCCTCGACGATGGCGGGCAGGTGCTCGGGGTCCGGCTCGCGGACCGCGGCCGGCAGCCCGTCCGAGTAGTCGAAGACGCGTCGGGTGATCAGCCCCATCAGGCCGACGACGGACACGCCGTCGTCGCCGAGCATCGGCAGGTGGAGCGGGAGCACGTTGTCGCCGAAGACGCGCTGGCAGAGCGCCACCGCCTCGTCGAAGTCGGCGCGCGGGTGGTCCAGCCGGGCCACCGCGACCGCGCGCGGCATGTCGACCGCGGCGCACTCCTCCCAGAGGGCGGCGGTGGCCGCGTCCATCCCGTCGACGGCGGAGACCACGAACAGCGCCGCGTCGGCGGCCCGCAGGCCGGCGCGTAGCTCGCCGACGAAGTCGCCGTAGCCCGGCGTGTCCAGGAGGTTGACCTTGACGTCCCGGTGCAGCAGCGGGGCGCAGGACACGCTCACCGAACGCTGCTGGCGTACGGCGGCGGGGTCGTGGTCGCAGACCGTGGTGCCCTCGGTGACGATGCCGGCGCGGCTGATCGTGCCGCTGGCCGCGAGCAACGCCTCGACCAGGGTCGTCTTGCCAGCCCCGGAGTGCCCGACCAGCACCACGTTGCGAACCCTGCCGGGCTCGGTCACCACCGGCGCGCCGCCGGTGACACCCTTCTCCTGATTTTTCTGCGCCATCGCGGCGCACCTCCCTCAGCCGATGGTGGTGGCAACCGCCGCGCGCGACGGGGAAGCGGGCCCGGGCGGGTACCGCGGCGATATCCTCCGGTGGTCTTGTGGACGGCGGGTTCTCGGACGGGTGGTTGGGTGAGGTGGCTCACCTCCCACGTTCGATCTCACACCCGTAGCCGATCGGGCACAAGCCCGCGTGGCAGGTCGGGACGACCGGCGGTGTCGCCGACCACGGCCGGCCGTTATCGTGGGACCGCCATGGCGAAGATCTTCCAAGTAACGGCCCGGGCGGGCATGACCCGCATCGTGGAGCCGGTCGCGCGTGCTCTGCTCCGCGCGGGCGTATCCCCCAACGCGGTCACCGTGACCGGCACTCTCGGCGTACTCGGCGGCGCGATCGGCCTCGGCGCCCGCGGCCACCTGGTCGCCGCCGCGCTGATCGTCACGGTCTTCGCGCTCACCGACCTGCTCGACGGCACGATGGCCCGGATGAGCGGCGGCTCCACCAGGTTCGGGGCCTTCCTCGACTCGAGCATGGACCGGGTCGCCGACAGCGCGGTCTTCGGCGCGGTCGCGTACTGGCTGGCCACCCAGCACCAGTACGCGGGGGTGGCCGCCGCGCTGCTCTGCCTGGCCGCCGGGGGCCTGGTCTCCTACGTCAAGGCCCGGGCCGAGGGGCTCGGGATGACCTGCAACGTGGGCATCGCCGAGCGCACCGAGCGGCTGCTGATCGTCGGGGTGGGTGGCCTGCTCACCGGCCTCGGCGTCGAGCTTGCCCTGCAGGTCGCGCTCTGGCTGCTCGCCGCCGTCTCGATCTTCACGGTCGGGCAGCGCATGGTCCACGTTTACCGGCAGGCGCAACTGGTCGGCCAGGAGTGAACCTCACCGAGCTGGGCTACGTCGCCGGCTGGCGGCTGGTCCGCGCGCTGCCCGGGCCGGTGGTCGCCGCGGCCTTCCGGGCGGGCGCCGACCGCGCTCACCGCAGGGGTGGCCGGGGTACGGCCCGGCTCCGGGCCAACCTGCGCCGGGTGGTCGGCCCGGAACTGCCCGAGGCGGAGCTGGACGAACTGGTCCGGGCCGGGCTGCGGTCGTACGCCCGGTACTGGATGGAGGCGTTCCGGCTGCCGTCGCTGAGCCGCCAGGAGATCCTCGCCGGGTTCCACCTCGACGGCGCGGAGATGCTCGCCGCCGACGTGGCATCCGGCCGGGGCGCGGTGATCGCGCTGCCGCACGGCGGCAACTGGGACGCCGCCGGCGCTTGGGTGGCGGCCACCGGCTGGCCGATCACCACGGTCGCCGAGCGGCTCAAGCCGGAGGGCGTCTACGAGCGTTTCCTCGCCTTCCGGCAGGCCCTGGGCATGGAGATCGTGCCCACCCACGGTGGCGAGCGACCGGCGTTCGACGTGCTGGTCGACCGGCTCCGGGGCGGTGCGGTGGTGCCGCTGCTCGCCGACCGGGACCTCTCCGTCCGTGGCGTGGAGGTGGACTTCTTCGGCGGCCGGACCCGGATGCCCGCCGGTCCGGCGCTGCTGGCGATCCGGACCGGAGCGCCCCTCTACGTCACCACGATGTGGTACGAGCCGGACCTCGCTCGCGGCGCGCTGGTGCCGGTGGAGGTGCCCGATCCGGACAGCGGTCCGCTGGACGCCCGGGTCCGCGTGCTCACCCAGCGGATCGCCGACGGCCTGGCGGCAGGCATCGCCCGCCATCCGGAAGACTGGCACATGTTGCAGCGGATGTGGCTGGACCAGCGGGCCGACACTTCGGGTGCTCCGGCCCAGCCGCCGACCAGCACCCAGACGATCTGAGGGAGCGGGCGCAAATGCGGATCGGCATCGTGTGCCCGTACTCCTTCGACGTCCCGGGCGGGGTGCAGAACCATGTCATGGACCTGGCCGAGGCGCTGATCGGGCTGGGCCACCAGGTGAGCGTGCTCGCCCCGGCCGACGAGGACTCGCCGCTGCCGCCGTACGTGGTGGCCGCCGGGCGGGCGGTGCCGCTGCCGTACAACGGCTCGGTGGCCCGGATCGCCTTCGGCCCGGTCTCCACCGCCCGGGTGCGGCGCTGGATCACCCGGGGCGACTTCGACGTGCTGCACGTGCACGAGCCGATCACGCCGAGCCTGTCGATGCTGGCCGTGCTCTGCGCGCGCGGCCCGGTGGTGGCCACCTTCCACACCGCGATGACCCGCTCCCGGGTGCTCTCCGCGGTGCAGGGGATGCTGCAGATCGTGCTGGAGCGGATCACCGCCCGGATCGCGGTCAGCGCGCTGGCGCGCAAGGTGCAGGTCGAGCACCTGGACGGCGGCGCGGTGGAGATCCCTAACGGGGTGGCGGTGGCGAAGTTCGCCGGCGTCGAGCCGCTGCCCGGCTGGCCGGGGGAGTGCGGGCCGGGCACCGGTGGGACGGTGGGCTTCCTGGGCCGATTCACCGAGCCCCGCAAGGGCTTCCCGATCCTGCGGGACGCCTTCGTCGCGCTCGCCCCGGACCGGCCGGGGTTGCGCCTGCTGGTGGCCGGGCCGGGCGACCGGGACGACCTGTACGGGCAGTTCCCGGCTGGGCTACGGGACCGGGTCACCTTTCTCGGCATGGTCGCCGAGGCGGACAAACCTCGCATGCTGCGCAGCCTGCACCTGTACGTGGCACCGAACACCGGCGGAGAGTCCTTCGGGATGATCCTCACCGAGGCGCTCGCCGCCGGCACCACCGTGGTGGCCAGCGACCTGGACGCCTTCCGCCGGGTGCTGGACGGCGGCCGGGCCGGCCGGCTGTTCCCGACCGGCGACGCGGCGGCCCTGCGTACCGCCCTGGCCGAACTGCTCGACGACGCGGACCGGCGGGCGGCGCTGACGGCCTGCGGTGACCTGGCGGTCGCCGGTTTCGACTGGCCGGTGGTGGCCCGCCGGGTGCTGGAGGTGTACGCGGCGGCGATCGAGGCCACCGACGGCCGGGTCATGGACCAGGAATGGGTGGAGCTGGGCTGAACCGGGTGGCCGGTGGGGCCGGTGTGACCGGCCCGTCGACCGGTGACGCGCCGGATCGGGCGGGAACGGAGCAGCACTACGATGCCGGGCATGTGGTGGGTGGTGGGCGCGGTCGCGGTCGTCGGGCTCGTCACGGCGTACCTGCTATGGACGGCCAACCGGGTCGAACGGCTGCAGATCCGGGCGGAGTCGGCGGCCCGAGCGCTCGACGCACACCTGCTGCGTCGCGCGGCGGCCGCCGCCGTGCTGGCCGAACGGCGGTACGGCGTGGAGTTGTACGCGGCCGCCCGGATCGCGCTCGACGCCGTCCCAGAGGAGCGGGAGGCCGCCGAGAACGACCTCACCCGCCAGCTGCGCACCGTGGAGCTGGATCCGGACGATCCGGCCTGTGAGGCGGTGATCGCGGCCAGCCGGCGGCTGGCGCTGGCCCGGCAGGTGCACACCGACCTGGTTCGGGACGCCCGTGCGGTCCGCCGCCGCCGTGTGGTGCGGCTGTTCCGGATGGGGCGCCGGCACGAGTCGCCCCGCTACTTCGACATCGACGACCCCACCCTGGCCGCCCCGGCGGACGTCTCCGCCGGCTGACCCGCGCCGGCCCGCCCAACCGGCCGGACCAGGCGTGACGCCAGCCACAGAGCAGGCCACCGTGGGTCTGATTGGCTGTCGGCTCGGCGTTGGCCCCGGCGTAGCATTTTTCGCAGCGACCCCCCGAGCATGCCAGAGGAGCGATGACCCGTGTCCGAATCCACCTCCCCGAACACCAACGCCACCCCCGTCGTCGGCACGGCCCGCGTCAAGCGGGGCATGGCCGAGATGCTCAAGGGCGGCGTGATCATGGACGTGGTCACCCCTGAGCAGGCCAAGATCGCCGAGGACGCCGGCGCGGTCGCCGTCATGGCGCTGGAGCGGGTGCCCGCCGACATTCGCGCGCAGGGCGGCGTGTCCCGGATGAGTGACCCGGACATGATCGACGGCATCATCAGCGCCGTCTCGATCCCGGTGATGGCCAAGGCCCGGATCGGCCACTTCGTCGAGGCGCAGGTCCTGCAGTCCCTCGGCGTCGACTACATCGACGAGTCCGAGGTGCTGACCCCGGCCGACTACGAGAACCACATCGACAAGTGGGCGTTCACCGTCCCCTTCGTCTGCGGCGCGACCAACCTGGGCGAGGCGCTGCGCCGGATCACCGAGGGCGCCGCCATGATCCGCTCGAAGGGCGAGGCCGGCACCGGTGACGTCTCCAACGCCACCACCCACATGCGCAAGATCCGTAAGGAGATCCGTCGGCTCCAGTCCCTGCCGGCCGACGAGCTGTTCGTCGCCGCCAAGGAGCTGCAGGCGCCGTACGAGCTGGTCAAGGAGATCGCCGAGACCGGCAAGCTGCCGGTGGTGCTGTTCACCGCGGGCGGCATCGCCACCCCGGCCGACGCCGCCATGATGATGCAGCTCGGCGCCGAGGGCGTCTTCGTCGGCTCGGGCATCTTCAAGTCCGGCAACCCGGCCCAGCGCGCCGCCGCGATCGTGAAGGCCACCACCTTCCACGACGACCCCGACGTGCTGGCCAAGGTCTCCCGGGGCCTGGGCGAGGCCATGGTCGGCATCAACGTCGACGAGATCCCGCAGCCGCACCGGCTGGCCGAGCGCGGCTGGTGACGTGCGGGGAGGGGCCCTTGCCAACGCCTCAGGCATGGCAGGGCCCCTCCGCACACTCCACGAGAGGAGCGAACGTGACCGCACCCGTCATCGGTGTGCTCGCGCTTCAGGGGGACGTGCGTGAGCACGTCGCCGCCCTGGCCGGCGCGGGCGCGGACGCTCGTCCGGTACGCCGTCCGGCCGAGCTGGACACGGTCCACGGGCTGGTCATCCCCGGCGGGGAGTCCACCACCATCAGCAAGCTCGCCGACATCTTCGAGATGCGCGAGCCGATCGACAAGCGGATCGTCGCCGGCATGCCGGTCTACGGTTCCTGCGCCGGCATGATCATGCTGGCTTCCGAGGTGCTCGACGGCCGCCCCGACCAGCGAGGCTTCCAGGGCATCGAGATGACCGTCCGGCGCAACGCGTTCGGCCGGCAGGTCGACTCGTTCGAGGCTCCCGTGGAGATCTCCGGGGTCGAGGGCGAGCCGTTCCACGCCGTCTTCATCCGCGCTCCCTGGGTCGAGCGGGTCGGCACGGGCGTCGAGGTGCTCGGCCGGGTCACCGACGGGCCAGTCGCCGACCGGATCGTGGCGGTCCGGCAGGGCAACCTGCTGGCCACCTCTTTCCACCCGGAACTCACCGGCGACCTGCGGCTACACCGGTACTTCGTGGAGTTGGTCCGGGCCGCTGCCTGAGCGCGAAGCCCGCCGCCGTGCCCCGGCACGGGTGGCGGGTGTGACATGCGGGGACGCGCTCTCGGTAGGATTGCCGCGGTTCGGCAGGGCCATCGCTCGCCGCAGCCGTCCACGCGGAGCCGACCGGCCAGCTCCATCCGTACCGGTTGACCGTGGATTCGGCGCGGGCAGTCGACGCAGGCGTGGATCATTTACGGAGGTATGAGATGTCTGGCCACTCAAAGTGGGCGACCACCAAGCACAAGAAGGCCGTCATCGACGCCAAGCGTGGCAAGATGTTCGCCAAGCTGATCAAGAACGTCGAGGTGGCGGCCCGGACCGGCGGCGGCGACCCGGCCGGCAACCCGACCCTCTTCGACGCCATCCAGAAGGCGAAGAAGAACTCCGTCCCGAACGACAACATCGACCGCGCGGTCAAGCGCGGCTCCGGCCTGGAGGCCGGCGGCGCCGACTACCAGACGATCATGTACGAGGGCTACGGCCCGAACGGCGTCGCGCTGCTCATCGAGTGCCTCACGGACAACCGTAACCGCGCCGCCACCGAGGTGCGCACCGCGCTGACCCGCAACGGCGGCTCGTTCGCCGACGCCGGCTCGGTGTCGTACATGTTCTCCCGCAAGGGCGTGGTGATCGTCCCCAAGGCGGGCACCACCGAGGACGACGTGATGATGGCGGTCCTCGACGCCGGTGCCGAGGAGGTCAACGACCTCGGCGAGGCGTACGAGGTGGTCTCCGAGCCGGGCGACCTGATCGCGGTGCGGACCGCCCTGCAGGATGCCGGCATCGAGTACGAGTCCGCCGAGTCCTCCCTCATCCCCAGCGTCAACGTGCCGCTGGACGAGGAGGGCGCGCGCAAGATCTTCAAGCTGATCGACGTGCTCGAGGACTGCGACGACGTGCAGAACGTCTTCGCGAACTTCGACGTCTCCGACGAGATCATGGCCGCGGTCGGCTGAGGCGGCGGTGACCGTGGGCGGTTCGCGCCGGGCGACGTCGTCGTCCGGCGCGATGGCTTTTCACTCGCTTTGGAGTTGATGTCGCAGGCGATTCAGCCCGCGGCCCTGGCCCGGCTCTTCGTCGAGGGGCGGCAGCTCGACGCGACCGAGGCGTTCGACGCCGGCCTGGAGATCGTGCTCGACGGCATCGCCGCGAAACTCGGCTGACCGGTCGACGGGCCGGTCCGTACCCTGCCGGAATGCTCGTTCCCGACCTGCCGCTGCGGACCGACCGGCTGCTGCTGCGCCCGTTCACCGCCGACGACCTCGCCGACCTGTACGCCTACCGCTCCCGGCCGGACGTCACCCGATTCCTCTATCACGACCCGTACGACGAGGCCGCCGCCCGGACGGCGCTGGAGCGCCTGCGCGGGCGTACCGCGCTGCGCGAACCGGGTGATGCGCTGAACCTGGCGATCGTCAGGCCGGAGACCGGTGAGCTGGTCGGTGACGTGCTGTTGATCTGGACCAGCGCCGAGCACCGGCAGGGCGAGATCGGGTACGTGCTGACCCCGCGCACATCGGCCGGGGGTACGCCACCGAGGCGGCCCGGGAGCTGCTGCGGCTCGGCTTCGACGGCCTCGGGCTGCACCGGATCGTCGGTCGTCTGGACGCCCGCAACACCGCCTCGGCTCGGGTGCTGGAGCGGCTCGGCATGCGCCGCGAGGCCTACCTGCGGGAGAGCGAGTTCGTCAAGGGTGAGTGGACCGACGAGGTGGTGTACGCCCTGCTGGGCCGGGAGTGGCAGGCCCGTCCGATCGCCGCCTGACCGGGAAGATGTCTCGGCCCGGCGCCCACGTGCGCGCCGGGCCGAGACCGCTTCAGGCGGCGTGCCGCCGCGCCTTGACGGCGCTGTCGATGAAGCCCAGGACGACGAGGACGGCGGTGAGCAGGACGATCGCCCGGGCCAGGTCCTGCGTGCCGCCCTCGCGCAGCCACTCGAATCGCTGGACCAGCTCCGGGTTGAGCAGCCGGTCGGTGAGCAGCAGCCAGGCGAGTGGCACGGCGAACGCGAGATCGAGCACCGTCTTGACCGCGACCAGCGGCCAGGTCCACCGGCGGGCCCGGTACTTCGCGATCTCCAGCCCGATGCTGGCGACCAGCACCGCGGCCAGCAGCGGCAGCCAGGAGGTCCACAGCGCCGGGTCGATCATCGGCAGCCGTCGACCGTCGCTCGACACCCAGGACTGGAAGTGCTGCCAGGGCAGGAACGCGATGGCGAGCACCAGGAACACGATCGTGGCGCAGGTGTCGACCAGCGTCACCTGCCGCTCCTTCGGCGCCTCAGGCAGCTGGTCGACGCTCCATTCGGGCAGGTTCAGCGGCGTGTTGGTGCGCTCGAGCACGGCGAAGACGAGGGTGACCCAGAACGCGATCTGCACCGCCGTCTGCATCGCACCGACCACCCCGGCGCCGATCGCCGCGCCGGGCTCGCCGTCGATCGTCGCCTTCACCACGCCGGCCGCGACGCCCACGATGGCGGGAATGAAGGTGAGCAGCGTCCGCAGCAGCCGCCACCAGACCAGGAAGTAGCGCGGACCGATGAGCTGCAACCGGCGGTCGGTGTAGCGGGCGGCGAGCTGCTCGGGGTTGCCCAGCTCGGTGAGCACCTCGCGCTCCGCGCTGCCGCGGTCCTGCCCGGCGTCGCTGCGTCCGTCGATCATGTCCTCGATGGAGGCGCGCAGCTCGGTCGCGATCTCGGTGCGGCGCTGCGCCGGGACGGCCCGGAGGGTGGCCGCGACGTAGCGGTCGGTCAGCGTACTCATCGGTCCACTCCCTTGATCAGCCCCTTTACGGAGGCCTGGATGGCGGTGAGGTCGTCGAGGAGGCGGTCCAGCACGGCCTCGCCCTCGGCGCTGGTGCGGTAGAACTTGCGCGGCCGGCTCTCTTCGGTGTTCCACTCGCTGGTCAGCAGGCCCTGCTCCTCCAGCCGCCGGAGCAGGGGATAGAGCGTGTTCGCGTCGACCGGGAAGCCGTGCCCGTTCAGTCGTTGCAGCAGCGCGTAGCCGTAGTCGGGGTGGCGCAGGGCCAGCAGGCTGGCCACCACGACCGTGCCGCGCCGCAGCTCCTGGAGATGGGTCCGCAGGATCTCCTCGCTTGCCATGCCTCACACCATACTGTGTCACACACACTATTGTCGAGCGGCGCTACATCGTGCGGCGGGCGATACTGGGTGGCGTGGGTGGTCGAAAAGGGGACCGTTCCGGCGCTCGACGAGGACCCGGGGGAGACGGAGGCCACCCCCGGCGCGGACGGTGGAGGCGGCCAGATGACCTCGGTAGGGTAGGTGCCGGTCGGCTCCGACCATCAAGATCCATACCGCCGGGGGGCGCCACGCATGGCTGACTCGTTCGCGCATCTGCACGTGCACACCGAGTACTCGATGCTCGACGGGGCGGCCCGGTTGAAGGACCTGTTCGCCGAGGTCGACCGGCAGGGGATGCCGGCGGTCGCGATGACCGACCACGGCAACATGCACGGCGCGAACGACTTCTACAAGCAGGCGATGGCCGCCGGGGTGACCCCGATCCTCGGCGTCGAGGCGTATGTGGCGCCGGAGTCGCGCTTCCACAAGCAGCGCGTCAAGTGGGGGCGCCCGGAGCAGAAGAGCGACGACGTCTCCGGCAACGGCGCGATCACCCACATGACCATGTGGGCGGCGAACAAGACCGGGTTGCACAACCTCTTCAAGCTCAACTCGCGCGCCTCCATCGAGGGCCACTACATCAAGTGGCCCCGAATGGACATGGAGTTGATCGCCGAGTACGCCGACGGGATCATGGCCACCACCGGCTGCCCGTCCGGGGCGGTGCAGACCCGGCTACGGCTGGGCCAGTTCGACGAGGCGCTCAAGGTCGCCGCGAGCTACCAGGAGATCTTCGGCAAGGAGAACTACTTCCTGGAGGTCATGGACCACGGCCTGGACATCGAGAAGCGGGTCCGGGACGGGCTGATCGAGATCGGCCGGAAGCTCGACCTCCCACCGGTGATCACCAACGACTCGCACTACACCCGCGAGGACCAGGCCGAGGCGCACGACGTGCTGCTCTGCGTGCAGACCGCCAGCAACATCTCCGACCCGAACCGGTTCCGGCTCGAGGGCGGGGGCTACTTCATCAAGTCGGCCGAGCAGATGCGCGCGGTCGACTCCTCCGAGTTGTGGCTTCAGGGCTGCCGCAACACCCTGCTGGTCGCCGAGAAGGTCGACCCGACGGGGATGTTCGAGTTCCACAACCTGATGCCGCGCTTCCCCATCCCCGAGGGGGAGACGGAGGAGTCCTGGTTCCGCAAAGAGGCCTTCAAGGGGCTCGCCCGCCGCTTCCCGAACGGGGTCCCGGAGACCCACGTCAAGCAGGCCGAGTACGAGTTGGGCGTCATCATCCAGATGGGCTTCCCGTCGTACTTCCTCGTGGTCGCCGACTTCATCCAGTGGGCGAAGAGCCAGGGCATCGCGGTCGGCCCGGGCCGTGGCTCGGCCGCCGGCTCGCTGGTCGCGTACGCCCTGGGCATCACCGACCTGGACCCGTTGCCGCACGGCCTGATCTTCGAGCGGTTCCTCAACCCCGAGCGCGTCTCGATGCCCGACGTCGACATCGACTTCGACGAGCGCCGGCGCGGCGAGGTGATCAAGTACGTCACCGACAAGTGGGGTGAGGACAAGGTCGCGCAGATCGCCACCTTCGGCACGATCAAGGCGAAGGCCGCGATCAAGGACTCGGCCCGGGTGCTCGGCTACCCGTACGCGGTGGGTGACCGGATCACCAAGGCGATGCCGCCGGCGGTGATGGGCAAGGACATCCCGCTGTCGGGCATCTTCGACCCGAAACACCCGCGCTACGCCGAGGCCGGCGAGATCCGCGGCCTCTACGAGTCCGACCCGGACGTCAAGAAGGTCATCGAGACCGCGAAGGGCATCGAGGGGCTGATCCGGCAGACCGGCGTGCACGCCGCCGGCGTCATCATGTCCGCCGAGCCGATCATCGACCACATCCCGCTGATGCGCCGGGACTCCGACGGGGTGATCATCACCCAGTTCGACTACCCGACGTGCGAGTCGCTCGGGCTGTTGAAGATGGACTTCCTCGGCCTGCGCAACCTGACGATCATCGACGACGCGGTCAAGAACATCCAGCTCAACCACGGCAAGGAGCTGGACCTGCTGGCCCTGCCGCTGGACGACAAGGCCGCCTACGAGCTGCTGGCCCGGGGCGACACGCTCGGCGTCTTCCAGCTCGACGGCGGGCCGATGCGCTCGCTGCTGCGGCTGATGAAGCCGGACAACTTCGAGGACATCTCCGCCGTCCTCGCGCTCTACCGGCCCGGCCCGATGGGCGTCGACTCGCACACCAACTACGCGCTGCGCAAGAACAACCTCCAGGAGATCACGCCGATCCACCCGGAGCTGGAGGAGCCGCTGCGGGAGATCCTTGCCCCGACCTACGGCCTCATCGTCTACCAGGAGCAGGTGCAGCGCGCCGCGCAGATCCTCGCCGGCTACAGCCTCGGCCAGGCCGACCTGCTGCGCCGGGCGATGGGCAAGAAGAAGAAGGAGATCCTCGACAAGGAGTTCGTGCCGTTCCGGGACGGCTGCCGCGAGCGCGGCTACTCCGACGAGGCGATCCAGGCGGTGTGGGACGTCCTCGTCCCGTTCGCCGGCTACGCGTTCAACAAGGCCCACTCCGCCGCGTACGGCCTGGTGTCGTACTGGACGGCGTACCTCAAGGCGCACTATCCGGCCGAGTACATGGCCGCGCTGCTCACCTCCGTCGGCGACGACAAGGACAAGATGGCGCTCTACCTGTCGGAGTGCCGGCGGATGGGCATCCAGGTGCTGCCGCCCGACGTGAACACCTCGGCCGGGCCGTTCACCCCGGTCGGGAAGGACATCCGCTTCGGCCTCGCCGCCATCCGCAACGTCGGCGCGAACGTGGTCACCTCGATCATGCGGTGCCGCGAGGAGAAGGGCGCGTACGCCGACTTCTACGACTTCCTGTCCAAGGTGGACTCGGTGGTCTGCAACAAGAAGACCATCGAATCCCTGATCAAGGCCGGGGCGTTCGACTCGCTCCGCCACCCGCGCAAGGGCCTGCTCGCCGTGCACGCCGACGCCATCGACGCGTACGCCGACGTCAAGCGCAAGGAGGCCGTCGGCCAGTACGACCTCTTCGGCGCCGGCTTCGGCGACGCCGACACCGCCGGCAGCACCACGGTGATGCCGACCATCGGCGAGGGGGAGTGGGACAAACGGGACAAGCTCGCCTTCGAGCGCGAGATGCTCGGCCTGTACGTCTCCGACCACCCGCTGTTCGGCCTGGAGCACGTGCTCGGCGCGGCGGCCGACACGACCATCGCCGCCCTCTCCGAGGAGGGGACCGTGCCCGACGGCGCGGTGGTCACCCTGGCCGGCATCCTCTCCGGCGTCCAGCGCCGGGTCACCAAGCAGGGCCGGGCCTGGGCCTCGGCCGCGCTGGAGGACCTCGCCGGTGGCGTCGAGACCCTGTTCTTCCCCAACACGTACGAGGTGATCGGCCAGTACATCGCCGAGGACGCGATCGTGGTGGTCAAGGGGCGGGTGGACCGTCGCGACGACACGCCGCGGATCATGGCGATGGACATGTCCATGCCGGACATCAGCAGCAACCCGGCGAACAAGCCGATCACCCTGACCATCCCGGTGCACCGCTGCACGCCGCCACTGGTGGAGAAGCTCAAGGAGACCCTGGTGCTGCATCCCGGCGACACCGAGGTGCACGTCAAGCTGCTCAACGGCGGCAAGGTCACCACGCTGCGGCTCGGCCCGTTCCGGGTGGCCGCCACCACCGCGCTGATGGGCGACCTGAAGAGTGTCCTCGGCCCGGCCAACGTGAGCTGACCCACCGCCAGGCGCCCTGCCTGACCAGGGAACATCACTCTGAGTAAACCTGCTCGTCATCTCGGTTCCCTACGCTTCCCCGACGGCGTGCCGCCCGGTGCGCGCGTTCGGAAGAGGCAATCCGAGGAGAAGAAGATGAGCCAGGTTCTCGTCGCCGTCGCGGTGAACGTCATCAGCGCCGCGTTGATCGCGATCATCACCGCCGCCGTACGCAGGCTGCTGGCGCCGGCGGCGGCCTAGCCGTACGTCGCGCCGCTCGGTCGAGGTGACCCCGGAGAGGGCGGAGACGGCCAGCAGGGCGGCGCTCCGACCGAGCGGGAACGGGCGCTGTCGCCCGCTCCCGCCTGAGCCGGTTGTGGGCTCAGAACCGGCCGAACCACCTGACGGTGCACAGGGACGCCGATCAGCCGGCGAGCGCGGATCTCACTTGGTCGTGCCCATGACGATGCCCGGGTTGATGCAGAGGCCCGGCGAGCTGTCGTTCTTCTCGGCGATCTCCAGGCAGCGGGTCACCTTGTCCACCTTGGCGTTGGTCTCGGTGATCTGCTTCTGGATCTCGGCGTTGCGGCGATCCTGCTCGAGGTTGCGGGTCTGGGCGAGCTTGTCCTGGAACGCCTTGATGTTGCCCTCGGTCTTCTCGTCGTGGTTGACCCGGGTGATGGTGACCGACAGGATGTCGACGTCCTCGGCCAGCCGGCCCTCGGCGTTGGTCTTGATGCTCTGCGAGAACGGCTTGAGGTCGACGTTCAGGCTGCCGGTCTTCGCGTCGATCCGCTCCAGCGGGTTGTAGCTGGAGAAGGCGTCGTTCACGGCGCTGTCGAGCTGGACGCCGACCCGCTGCCCGCGGAAGCTGTCGAAGTCGCCCTTGTAGTCCATGAACTGCCGCGGGGCGTTCTCGGGCCGGACCTGCCACTCGACCAGCACCTCGACGCACGCGTCGGCGAGGGTGCCGGTACGCACCCGGACGCAGTTGTTGTTACCGATGTGGTCGTACTTCTGCCGCCCGGCGTCCCACTCGCCGACCCGCTGCCACGGCGCGACCCACTTCAGGCCGGAGCCGGTGACCTCACCGGTCGGCTTGCCGAAGCTGGTGACGATGCCGACCGAGCGGATCGGTACCGAGTGGGCGCTCGACCCGACGGCGAGAAGGAGCGCGGCGACCAGGGCACCGGCCGCCGCCAGCATGCCCTGCCGCCGTAGGCCGCGGCGCGGGCTCAACAGTGCGATGGCGGCGGCGACGGCCGCGGCGAGGACGGCGACGATCGCGAGGGTGAAGCCGGACGGCATGTGCGCGGCACCTTTCCTTCAGGTCCTTCAGGGCGAGGCTTGCTGAGTCGATCATCAAGGTAGCCGCCCGGGACAAGGCGCCCGGCGGCCCGGGCGTGCCGTAGCGGCGACCACGATCCGGAGATTGGCCGTGTCCGCCCGTCCGGTGGCGGCCTACGACGTGTTTCGGAAGTGTCGTAGGTGGCAGGCATGCTGTGGGGCTGTGGGGAGCGGCCGTCGTTTCGGATCCGCTGCAGAACCAAGGCCGGGCGGCCGAGTATTCGGGTCGGGGACCCGATGGCAGGGCTTCGTAGTGTCTGCCTGCCGGTGGTCGGGGTCCTGGCAGTGCGGGAGGACACCCGCCGACTCCGGCGGATGATCCGCACCGGCCGTGCCCACATCCGGTATGCCACCGTCTCCTGCCGGGCGGGCCGATGGACCGTCACCCTAACCGTGGAGGCGGCGGACCTGCACCCCGCCCGCCAGCACCCGGCCCGCCCCGACGCCGACAGCAGTGGTGGTTGGGTAGGTGTCGATCGAGGTCTTGCCGCTCTCGTCGTGGCCGCCGACATCACCGGCCGGGAGGTGGCGCGTGTCGATGATGTGCCGCGCCCGCTGCGGACCGCCCTGCCCCGGCTACGGCGTCTGTCCCGCCAGGTCAGCCGTCGACAGAGAGGCTCACGTCACCGGGCCGAGGCCGTCGCCCGGCTGGGCCGCGCCCACCTGCGTGTCGCCAACATACGTCGCCACTTTCTGCACGAGGTCGCCAACTGGCTGGTCAAGACTCACGACCGGCTGGCTCTGGAAACCCTGCACACCGCCGGCCTGCTGCGTAACCGGCGTCTGGCCGCCGCGATTTCCGATGCTGGCTGGGCCGACCTGGCCCGCATCATCGGCTACAAACAACGCTGGCGCGGCGGGCAGGCCACTGCGGCACCTCGGTGGTATCCGTCCACCAAGATGTGCAGTGCCTGCCGCACCGTCGGCCCAGCCCTACCTCTCTCGGTGCGGATCTTCCGCTGCCAGACGTGTGGGCATGAGGCGGATCGGGATGTCAACGCGGCGGTCAACCTCGCTGGCTGGGTCGAGCAGCACCATGCCCGGACCCGGGACCCCGAAGTACGAGGCCCGGTCACCAACGCCTCCCGAGGGGACGGCTCTGGCCAGCGCCCACGCGCCGGTGAAACCAGCCCCGATGACGGAGGAACCCTGCCGCCACGAACACCCGTGACGGCAGGGACGCCCGAGAAGGGCGGTGTCTCATGACCCAACGGACTTATGAGACACGCTGTAGCGTCGCGGCGTGGAACTCGAACAGGCACGGAAGCTGTGGCAGCCGGAGCCCGGCTGGCTGAACACTGCCAGCTACGGGCTGCCGCCGGAACCGGGCTGGGTGGCGTTGCAGGACGCCCTCGCCGACTGGCGGGTGGGACGGACCTCCTGGGAGGGCTGGGGCGAGGCCGCCGAGCGGGCCCGCGCCGGGTTTGCCCGGCTGGTCGGGGTGGCCCCGGCGGACGTGGCGATCGGCAGCACGGCGTCGCAGTTGCTCGCCCCGGTCGCGGCCGGGCTGCCCTCGCGGGCCACGGTGGTCGTCCCGGAGATCGAGTTCACCTCGAACCTGTTCCCCTGGCTGGTGCAGCGGGAGCGGGGAGTGCGGGTGCGTACCGTCCCGCTCGCCGGGCTGGTCGACGCGATCGACGCCGACACCGACCTGGTCGCGTTCAGCCTGGTGCAGTCGTCCGACGGCACGGTCGCCCCGTACGACGAGATCGTCGCGGCGGCCCGGGCGCACGGCGCCCTCGTCGCAGTGGACGCCACCCAGGCGTGCGGCTGGCTGCCCTTCGCCGCCGGCCGGGCGGACGTGGTGGTGGTGTCAGCGTACAAGTGGCTGATGGCGCCGCGCGGCGCGGCCTTCGCCTACCTGGCCCCGGCGCTGCGCGAGCGACTGCGCCCCGACGCCGCCGGCTGGTACGCGGGCCAGGACCCGCACGCCTCGTACTACGGCGAGCCGCTGCGGCTGGCCGACGACGCGCGGCGCTTCGACGTCTCCCCGGCGTGGTTCAGCTACGTCGGGGCGGCGCCCGCCCTGGAACTGCTCGCCGAGGTCGGGCTGCCCGCCGTGCGCGAGCACGACGTGGCGCTGGCCAACCGGTTCCTCGCCGGGCTGGGCCGGCCGCCCGGCGACAGCGCGATCGTGACGGTGGAGGTGCCCGGCGCGGCGGAGAAGCTGGCCCGGGCCGGAGTACGCGCGGCGGTACGCGCCGGCCGGGTCCGAGCCTCGTTCCACCTCTACACCACCCAGGAGGATGTCGACCGGGCGCTGGACGCGCTGACGAGCTGAGGGGGCGGCCCGGACGGAGGACATCGTCGCCCATGGTCTGGATGAACTCCGCCGGCCCGGAGTAGCGTCCGAACTCGCCGCGCTGGTTTCCCGGAAGAGGACGACGACATGGGTCTCGCCGCCGCGCCACCCGCCCTCCTGGTCCGCCGCCACCTGTACGTCGCCGGCGCGTGGGTCGACCCCGCCGACGGCGAGACGATTCCGGTCGAGAACCCGGCCACCGGGGAGATCGTCGGGCAGGTTCCGGCCGGCACCCCGGCCGACGTCGACCGGGCCGTCGCCGCCGCCCGCGCCGCCTTCCCCGGCTGGGCGGCGACCACGCCCGCCGAACGGGCCGCCCACCTCGACCGGCTGCACGCCGCGCTCGCGGCCCGCGCCGACGCGATCGCGCACACCGTCGCCCTGGAGTTGGGCGCCCCGCTCAAGCTCGCCACCCGGGTGCAGGCCGGCCTTCCGCTCACCGTGCTGCGTGGCATGGTCGAGCTCGCCGCCCGGCCGCCGGCCGAGGAGACCGTCGGTAATTCGCTGGTGGTCCGCGAACCCGTCGGCGTGGTCGGTGCGATCACCCCGTGGAACTACCCCCTGCACCAGGTCGTCGCCAAGGTGGCCCCGGCCCTGGCGGCCGGCTGCACCGTGGTGCTCAAGCCCAGCGAGCTGACCCCGCTCACCGCGTACCTGCTCTTCGACGCGGTCACCGAGGCCGGGCTGCCGCCGGGCCTGGTCAACCTGGTGCCGGGCAGCGGGCCGGTCGTCGGCGAGGCACTGGCCGGCCACCCCGACGTCGACCTGCTCTCGTTCACCGGCTCCACCGCCACCGGCCGCCGGATCGCCCGCCTCGCCGCCGACCGGATCGCCCGGGTCGCCCTGGAACTCGGCGGCAAGTCCGCCAACCTGATCCTCGCCGACGCGGACCTGCCCACCGCGGTCAAGGTCGGCGTCGGCAACGCGCTGCTCAACTCCGGGCAGACCTGCACCGCCTGGACCCGGATGCTGGTCCACCGCAGCCGCTACGACGAGGCGCTCGACCTGGTCGCCGCGGCCGTCGGGGCGTACCGGTTGGGCGACCCGTTCGATCCGGCGACCCGGCTCGGCCCGCTGGTCTCCGCCGCCCAGGCCGAGCGGGTGCGCGGCCACGTCGAGCGGGCTCTCGCCGACGAGGCACGGCTGGTCGCCGGCGGCCTGGCCGCACCGCTGCCCCCGCGCGGGCACTACGTCGCGCCCACCGTTTTCGCCGACGTGCACCCGGACAGCGCGCTCGCCCAGGAGGAGGTCTTCGGCCCCGTGCTCGCCGTCATCCCGTTCGACGACACCGACGAGGCGGTCGCCATCGCCAACAACTCGCGGTACGGGCTGGCCGGCGCGGTCTGGTCCGCCGACGAAGAGCAGGCCCTCGCCGTCGCGCGCCGGCTGCGTACCGGCCAGGTGGACGTCAACGGCGCTGCCTTCAACCCGCTCGCCCCGTTCGGCGGCTATCGGCAGTCCGGCCTCGGCCGGGAGCTGGGCCGGTTCGGCATCGAGGAGTTCACCGAGGTCAAGGCGATCCAGCGGTGAGGGTGCCCTCGATCAGCGTGGCGAAACCGTCCAGCAGCCGGTGCAGGCCGAACTCGAAGACGCTGTCCAGGTCCAGGTCGACCGTCTCGTCCAGCGCCGCCAGGGTCGGGTACCGGCCGCCGGCCATCATCCGGTGGAACGTCGCCTCGTGGGTCTCGACCCACTGGTGGTCGGTGAGCCCGGTGTCCTGCTCGGCGTGCGCCTGCGCCTCCAGGTTGGTGGCGATGCCCCGCACGTACGCCATCAGCGTCACCGCGGCGTACCAGCGCAGCTGGGTGTCCAGGCCGAGCTCGGCCGTGGCACGCAGCGCCCACTCGGTGTGCGCCATGCCGTTCGGCAACGGCTGCGGGCGGGACATCGAGATGACGTGCGGCAGCCAGCGGTGCCGTCGGTAGACCGCCCACTGGACGTGGGCGAGCAGTTCGAGCCGGGCCCGCCAGCCGGCCGGCGGCGCGGCGGGCAGCGGCGCCTCGGTCAGCGCCGTGTCGGCCATCGCCAGCACCAGGTCGTCCCGGCCCCGCACGTGCCGGTACAGCGACATGGTGGCCACGCCCAGGTCGGCGGCGAGCTGTCGCATCGAGACCGCGGCCAGGCCGCCCGCGTCGGCGACGGCGATCGCGGTACGCACCAGCCGCTCCCGGCTGAGCTCCGGCCCGTCCGGGCTCCGGCGGGCCCCGGGCGCCGCCGCGGGCGGGGCGACCACGGTGCCGGCCCCCGGCCGGGTCAGCACCAGCCCCTCGTCACGCAGCAGGGCGAGGACCCTGGTGGCGGTGGCGATGGCCACCCCGTGCTCGCGGGTGAGCTGCCGGGCCGACGGCACCGGGTCGCCCGGGCGTAGCTCCCCGAGGGCGATCCGGCGGCGGATCTCTCCGGCGATTCGCCGGTACGGCGCCTCCGACCCGGTCATCGCGCTACCTCCGGCGGTGTACTAGGACGAGGCGCTCCGGAAAGCCCTCGCCGGGGCAGCGTACTAGGTCGCTACGCGCCGGCGTAACACCGTGGACCTACCGTCCCGGGCAGCACCCGGCAGCGGCCGGGATCGACGGTGTACGCATGATCTCGGGAGCGCTGCGATGGACAACAGGACCGTGCTCATCTCCGGCGCCGGCGTAGCCGGTCCCGCGCTGGCCTTCTGGCTGCGCCGGTACGGCTTCGCCGTGACCGTGGTGGAGCGGGCGCCCGGGCTGCGCCCCGGCGGGCAGGCGGTCGACGTGCGGGGGACCGCTCGCGAGGTGCTCGACCGGATGGGGCTGACCGACCGGGTACGCGCGGAGGGCGTCCACGAGCAGGGCATGGCGTACGTCGACGCGCGCGGCGCGGTGTGCTGCCGGTTGCCGGTGCACGCGTTCGACGGCGAGGGCATCGTCGCCGACCTCGAGATCGAGCGCGGCGACCTGGCCCGGCTGCTCTACGAGGAGACCCGCGCCGACGTGGAGTACGTCTTCGACGACTCGATCGAGACACTGACCCAGACCGACGACGGGGTACGACTCACCTTCGCCCGCTCCGCCCCGCGCACCGTCGACCTGGTGGTCGGAGCCGACGGCTCGCACTCCCGGACCCGGGCCCTCGCCTTCGGCCCCGAGTCGGCGTACGTCCGGCCGCTCGGCGCGTACCTGGCGTACTTCACCACCCCGTACCCGGACCGGACCGGCTGGTTCCAGCTGCACAACGCCCCGGGCGGCCGGGTGGTGGGCACCCGCCCGACCCGGCACGGCGGGACCAGCGCGTTCTTCAGCTTCGCCTCGTCGCCTCTGGACGTGGACCGCCGGGACCCGGCCGCCCAGCAGCGCCTGCTCGCCGAGCGCTTCGCCGACGTCGGTTGGCGGGCGGCCGAGTTGCTGGCCGCCATGCCCGACGCCCCGGACTTCTACTTCGACCGGTACGGGCAGGTGCGGATGGACGCCTGGAGCGCCGGGCGGGTGGCCCTGCTGGGCGACGCCGCCTGGTGCCCGTCCCCGCTGACCGGGCAGGGCACCAGCCTGGCCCTGATCGGGGCGTACCTGCTCGCCGGCGAACTGGCCGCCGCCGACGGCGACCACGCGGTCGCGTACCGCCGCTACGACGAGGCGCTGCGGGCGCACGTGGCGCGGGGGCAGGAACTGCCCGGGGGTGGAATCTCCGGCTTCCTGCCGGCCAGCCGCCTGGCGATCCGGCTGCGCGACGCCTCCATGCGGATGATGACCTCCCGTCCGCTGCGGGGGCTCGCCACCCGGCTGTTCTTCAGCAAGGCCGACGGCCTGACCCTGCCGGAGTACGCCGTCAGCCGGTGACGGTGGCGCACCACATGTAGGCGCTCGCCAATTCCCTCCGCGTCCGACGAGCGGGGCCGGACGGGCCCCGTCCTATGGGGATCGTGCCCGTACGACCCGGCCGGAATGTGTGGTGCATCGACATGGTTCGGCTCTGCCGATGCACCGTAGGTTTCCTGCACGCGGCGGCCTTGTGACCCCGGTCACCGCCCTGGTCGTCGACTGGAGGAGCTACGGAGGGGGTGGCGATGGCCGGGCAAGCGCTCCTGTCGGCCCGCGGACTGACCCGGGATTTCCGGGGCTTCCGGGCGGTCGACCGCGTCGACCTCGACGTGGCGCCGGAGACCGTGCACGCCCTCGTGGGGCCCAACGGCGCCGGCAAGACCACCCTGTTCAACCTGCTCACCGGCTTCCTGCCGCCGACCGCCGGGCGGATCGAGCTGGCCGGGCGGGACGTGACCGGGCTGCCCCCGGAGCGGGTCGCCCGGCTCGGCGTGGCCCGCTCCTTCCAGATCACCAGCCTCTTCCCCCAGCTCTCCGCCCGGGAGCACGTGACGCTGGCCCTCCAGTCGCCCAGCGGGCTGGGCTGGCGGTTCTGGCGCTCGGCGAAGCTGATGCACCGCTACCGCGACCGGGCCGACGAGCTGCTGGGCATGGTCGGCCTCGCCGAGCTGGCCGAGGCGCCGGCCGAGGCCCTCGCGTACGGGCGCAAGCGGGCTCTGGAGCTGGCCATCGCCCTCGCCCTCGACCCGAAGGTGCTGCTGCTCGACGAACCCACCGCCGGCATGGGGCTGGAGGACGTCGACCGCACCGTGGACCTGATCGCTCGGGTCCGGCAGGGCCGGACCGTGGTCATGGTCGAGCACAACATGAGCGTCGTCGGCCGGCTCGCCGACACCGTCACCGTCCTGCAGGCCGGCAAGGTCCTGGTCGAGGGGCCGTACGAGCAGGTCCGCGCCGACGAGCGGGTCATCACCGCCTACCTGGGAGCCGCCGATGCTGCGCGTTGAGAACCTCTCCGCCTGGTACGGCGAGGCGCAGGTGCTGCGGGAGGTGAGCCTGGACGTGGCCGCCGGCGAGGTGGTCACCCTGGTCGGTCGCAACGGCGCCGGCAAGTCCACCCTGCTGCGCTGCGTGATGGGACTGCACCCCGGCCGGCGCGGCACGGTCACCCTGGACGGCACCGACCTCACCCGGCTGCCGGCGTACCGGCGGGCGCGGATCGGGCTCGGCTGGGTTCCCGACGACCGCGGCGCGTACGCCACCCTCACCGTCACCGAGAATCTGACCCTGCCGCCCCGGGTCGGCCCCGACCCGTGGCCGCTGGAGCGGGTGTACGAGGCGTTCCCCGCCCTCTACGCCCGGCGCGACTCGGCGGCCACCATGCTCTCCGGCGGCGAGCAGCAGATGCTCGCGCTGGCCCGGGTGCTGCGGATGGGCGCCCGGCTGCTGCTCTGCGACGAGCCCACCGAAGGGCTGTCGCCGCTGCTCGTGCAGCAGGTCGGCGATCTGCTGCGGGAGGCCAAGCAGCACGGCGTGACCGTGCTGCTGGTCGAACAGAACCTGCACTTCGCGACCGGTGTCGCCGACCGGCACTACCTGCTGGCCGAGGGACGGATCGCGGAGGCGATGGACAACTCCGAGGTGCGCTCGCGGGAGCGCGAGCTGCTGGCGTACCTCGGCATCTGAAACGACGGCTGACCCGCGCGGACCGCGCGGTACGGAAGGGATCGAGATGCGCAGGAGCGTGGGTGTGGCTGCCGCCTCGGCGGCGGTGGCGGCGCTGGTCACCGGCTGCGGTGGCGGTGGTCCGCAGTCCAGTGGCGACCAGAAGCTGACCGGCGACAAGATCGTGCTGGGCGTCCTCAACGACCAGTCCGGCGCCTACTCGGAGCTGTCCGGAAAGAACTCGGTCAAGGCCGTGGAGATGGCCGTCGCCGACTTCAAGGCCAAGTACGGCGACAAGGCCGTCACCAAGAACATCTCGGTGGAGACCGCCGACCACCAGAACAAGCCGGACGTGGCCAACAGCAAGGCTCAGGAGATGTACGACCGCAAGGACGTCGACGCCATCCTCGACGTGCCGACCTCCTCGGCCGCGTTGAAGGTCGCCGACGTGGCCAAGGAGAAGAAGAAGCTCTACTTCAACATCGGTGCGGCCACCACCGATCTGACCGGCAAGAGCTGCAACAGGTACACGTTCCATTACGCGTACGACACGTACATGCTGGCCCACGGCACCGGCACGGTGACCACCGAGCAGGTCGGCAAGAACTGGTACATCCTCTACCCGAACTACGCCTTCGGGCAGGACATGGAGAAGAGCTTCTCCGCCGCCATCACCGCCGCCGGCGGGCAGGTGGTCGGCAAGGACGGCGCGCCGTTCCCGAACACCAGCGGCGACTACTCGTCCTTCCTGCTGAAGGCCCCGACGTTGAACCCGAAGCCGCAGGTGCTCGGCACCATGCAGGCCGGCGCCGAACTGGTCAACGTGGTCAAGCAGTACAACGAGTTCAAGCTGCGGGACAAGGGCGTCGGGCTGGCCGTGGGCCTGATGTTCATCACCGACATCCACTCGCTCACCCCGGACGCGCTCGCCGGCACCACCTACACCGACGCCTGGTACTGGAACTTCGACCAGCAGAACCGGGAGTGGGCCGACAAGTTCCAGAAGGAGACCAGTACCCGGCCGTCCTTCGCGCACGCGGCCAACTACTCCGCCGCCATGCAGTACCTGGAGGCGGTGCAGGCTGCCGGCACCGACGACGCGGACGCCGTGGTCAAGCAGTTGGAGGGCAAGGAGGTCAACGACCTCTTCCTGCGCAACGGCAAGATCCGCGCCGAGGACCACCGGGTGCTCCACGACGCGTACCTGGCCCAGGTGAAGCCGCAGGCCGAGGTGACCGAGCCGTGGGACTACGTCAAGGTCGTCAAGACCATCCCGGCCGCGGAGGCGTTCCGCGCCCCGTCGCCGGACTGCAAGCTGTGACCGGCTTCCTGCAGAACACGTTCAACGGGCTGGTGAGCGGGGCGTTCTACGCCCTGCTCGCCCTCGGGCTCGCGGTCATCTTCGGCATGCTCCGGGTGGTGAACTTCGCCCACGGGGCCTTCTACATGCTCGGCGCGTTCGGGGCGTACGTGCTGCTCAGCGAGGCGGGCGTGCCGTTCTGGGCGGCGCTGGTGGTCGTACCGGTCGCGCTCGGGCTGCTCGGCATGGCCCTGGAGCGGACGGTGATCCACCGGCTGACCCGACTCGACCCGCTCTACAACTTCCTGCTCACCTTCGGCCTGACGCTGATCCTCCAGGACCTGGTCAAGTCCCGGTACGGGGTGCAGTCCAGCCCGTACACCAGACCGGCCGAACTGAGCGGGACGGTCGACTTCGGGCTCTTCAAGTTCCCCGCCTACCGGGTGTTCATCCTCGGCTTCACCGTCCTGCTCTGCCTCGCGGTGTGGTGGGTGTTGAGCCGTACCCGGGTCGGCATGGTGGTCCGGGCGGCCACCGAGCGACCCGAGCTGACCCGGGCCTTCGGCATCGACGTGGGAAAGTGGGTCACCCCGGTCTTCGGCTTCGGGATCGCTCTGGCCGGGCTGGCCGGGGTGCTCGCCGCCCCGATGCGCGCGGTGAACCCGCTGATGGGGGCCGACCTGATCATCGTGGTCTTCGCGGTGGTGGTGATCGGCGGCCTTGGCTCGATCTTCGGCTCGGTCGCCGCCGGGTTCGGCATCGGCCTGATCCAGGCCTGGACGGAGGCTTATCTGTCGGACTTCCTGATCGTGTCGCAGACCGTCGTCTTCGTGGTGATGGCCGCGGTGCTGCTCTGGCGCCCGGCCGGCCTGTTCGGCCGCGAGGAGGCACCCGCATGAGCAGCGCCGTCGACACGCCCCCCGAGGCGGCCCGCCCGGCGTCCCCGTCCGGGCTGCTCACCGTCGCCCGGGCACCCGGCTGGGTCCGGTACGCGCTGCTCGCGATCGGCCTGGTCGTGGCGCTCTGGCTGCCCAACGGGCTGTACCCGGCGGTCGCGGTGGACATCCTGTGCTGGGCGCTACTCGCCGTCTCAGTGGACCTGCTGCTCGGCTTCACCGGACTGCTGTCCTTCGGGCACGCCGCCTTCTGGGGCACCTCCGCGTACGTCACCGGCCTGGTGGCGGTCCACGCCAAGCTGCCGTTCCCGGCCGCCGTGCTTGCCGGAGCCCTGGCCGCGGCGCTGCTCGCCCTGCCGATCGGCTACCTCGCGGTCAAGCGCACCGGCATCTACTTCGCGATGGTCACCCTGGCCTTCGCGCAGATGGTCTACTACGTGGCCAACGATCGACGATCGATCACCGGGGGCGAGAACGGCCTCCAGGACGTGCCCCGTTCCTTCTTCGAGGTCGACCTCTCCGACGACTACTACTTCTACTACACGGTCCTGCCGATCGTGCTGCTCGGCCTGCTCGCCGCCTGGCGGATCGTCCACTCGCCCTTCGGCCGGGCGCTGGTCGGCATCCGGGACAACCCGGCCCGGGCCCGCGCCCTCGGCTACCCGGTGCACCGGTACAAG
Source organism: Micromonospora sp. SL1-18 (assembly GCF_047921505.1). Classification (NCBI taxonomy): domain Bacteria; kingdom Bacillati; phylum Actinomycetota; class Actinomycetes; order Micromonosporales; family Micromonosporaceae; genus Micromonospora; species Micromonospora sp. SL1-18. Next base: position 48,401 of record NZ_JBLROA010000046.1, read on the forward strand.
CTGACCGCGTTCGTCCTCTCCGGCTTCCTCGCCGGGCTCGGTGGTGGCCTCTTCGCCGTCGGCCACCGGTTCGTCTCGCTCGACGTGCTGCACTGGACCACTTCCGGCAAGGCGGTCATTGTGGTGGTGCTCGGCGGCATCGGCACCCTCTGGGGCGGCGTGCTCGGGGCGGCGCTGGTGGTCCGCCTGGAGGACCTGCTGTCGTTTTCCGGGTTCGAGGCGATCGGGCTGGTCACCGGCGGAATCTTCGTGCTGGTCGTGCTGCTGTTCCGGCGGGGGATCTGGGGGAGTGTCGCGGCACTGGCGCTGCGTTTCCGTCGTCGGTGAGTGCTCGCTCTTGGTGGGCTGGTTGCTCCTGGGGGCCGTCGTTGTCGAGCGGT
>NZ_JBLROA010000047.1:0-47609 GCF_047921505.1 Micromonospora sp. SL1-18
AACCGATCCGCCTGCCGAACTCGCCGATCCGATAAACACTGCCCACGATCGTCGACAATAGACAGTTCTGGCCGAAAAAGCGACCACTAGTCGCTCCTCCTCCGTACGCCGGGCCAGCTCGGTGGTGTGCCGCAGGGCCTCCCCGACGCTGCCGTCGGCGGCGACCGGAGCAAGATCAAGAACAGACAGCGGTACGTTGATCACGCCTTTGATCAACCTGCCGAGCACCGGACTTGTTCCGGAAAGCGCCCTACCCCATGCCGCGCGCCTGCTCGAAGATCAGGCTCGTCTGGGTGTGCTGCACCGCCGGATCCACCGCCAGATGATCCAGCACGAAATCCCGCAACGCATCCCCGGACGCCGCCCGCACATGCAGCACGTAATCCTCCGCGCCCGCCACATGAAACACCGCCACCACCCCCGGCAGCCGCACCGACCGGGCCCGGAACGCGTCCACCGCCGCCCGCTCGTGCGCGGCCAGCCGCACCGACACCAGCGCCTGCAACGGCAACCCCACCGCCGCCGGGTCCACCTCGGCGTGGAACCCGCGGATCGCCCCGCACTCCCGCAGCGCCCGGGTACGCGTCAGGCAGGTGGACGGCGCCACCCCGACCCGCTCGGCGAGGGCATTGTTCGGCAGTCGGCCGTCGGCCGCCAACTCGGTCAGGATCGCGCGGTCGACGTCGTCGAGGGCCGCGAACGGTCGTACATCATTCGGTGCGAGGGGCATGCGAGCATCATCATCCGAATCCTCGGATAACAAAAGGGCTTTGGACGGAATTTCCTTCGCTGCTCTTGCCCAATAGCATCCTCATGTTCGACGCTTTGAGGCATGACCGCCGTGGACACCACAGCCGTGCACGCCGGGCGCGACGACCTCGCCGGGCTCGGCGTCCACGTACCGCCCATCGACCTCTCCACCACCAACCCGCTACCGTCCGTCGAAAGCGGCGGCGACGCGTACGAGACCCTCGCCACCGGAGGCACCCTCCCGCCCGGCGGCAGCGCCGTCTACCAGCGGCTCTGGAACCCCACCGTCGCCCGCTTCGAAACCGCCCTCGCCACCCTCGAAGGCACCGCCGAAGCCGTCGCCTTCGCCAGCGGCATGGCCGCCCTCACCGCCACCCTCCTCGCCGCCACCCGCGACGGGAAGCGCCACGTCGTCGCCGTCCGCCCCCTCTACGGCGGCACCGACCACGTGCTCGCCACCGGCCTGCTCGGCACCGACGTCACCTGGGCCCGCGCCGACCAGGTCGCCGCCGCGATCCGCCCCGACACCGCACTGGTCATCGTCGAAACCCCGGCCAACCCCACCCTCGACCTCGTCGACATCGGCGCCCTCGCCACCGCCGCCGGCGACGTACCGCTGCTCGTCGACAACACCGTCGCCACCCCGGTGCTCCAACAACCCGCCCGGCACGGCGCCACCCTCGTGCTGCACAGCGCCACCAAGAGCATCGGCGGCCACGGCGACGTCCTCGCCGGCGCCGTCGCCTGCGACCCCGCCTGGGCCACCCGGCTCCGCCAGGTCCGCGCCGTCACCGGCGCGATCCTGCACCCCCTCGGCGCGTACCTGCTGCACCGCGGCCTGCAGACCCTGCCGCTGCGGGTCCGCGCCCAGCAGGCCGGCGCCGAAAAACTCGCCACCTGGCTCGCCGGCCACCCGAACGTCGAGCGGGTCCACCACCCCACGCTGCACGACCCGGCCGGACTGGTCGGCCGCCAGATGTCCGGCACCGGCAGCCTGCTCGCCTTCGAGGTACGCGGCGGCGCCCCCGCCGCGGCCATCGTCGCCGGCGCCTGCCGCCTGATCACCCACGCCGTGTCACTCGGCGGCGTCGACACCCTCATTCAGCACCCGGCCTCGCTCACCCACCGGCCGGTCGAGGGCGACGCCAAGCCCGGCGGGGCGCTGCTGCGGCTCTCCGTCGGACTGGAGGACCCGGAGGACCTGCGGGTGGACCTGGAACAGGCGCTCGCCGCGATCTGAGCCGTCGCTCGCGGCTCAGGACTTCGGGCCGACGTGGCGGTCCAGCGCGGCGACTGCCTCCCGCCGCGCGACAGAGAGCGAGTTGCCGCGGTTCATCCTCCAGGCGATGCCGAGCAGATCGAGGGACGACTGGCAGAGGCCCATGATGTCGGTGGATTTGTTGGTGAACATGTAGCGCGGGTAGACGTACTCCTTGCCCCGGACCCTGACCCGGTTGCTGAACCGGCAACCGTCGGAATGGAAGAGCCCGCGCAGAAGGTCACCTGGGTGGGCCGCCACGATGCCCCGCTGCCAGTCGGCCAGGACGATTGGCCGCTTATGCTTCATGCCGGGCCCGTGCTGCGGCAACAGGCACGGCCAGTGGTTGCCGTAACTCTGGACATTGACGCAGCCCTGTTGTTGGACGCGCTGAACCTTGGTTGCGAGCACCGCTCGCATGGCCTGGTCGCAGGCGTCGATCAGGCCTGGCCAGGTGTTGCTGCACGAGATTCGTAACACGGGCACCCGTGCCGACATCACAAGGTGCCCATCCCCCAGGTAGAGGCCGAGCAGGTAGGCGTATGCGGCCGGATCCGTCAAATTGTCGACCTCCGGGCGGCAGCGGAAGCAGCGCAGAGCGGTGCCCTGTTGTCTTGGCTCCGGTTGGATCTTGCACCAGTGACGGACCGTGGGGTAGGAGACCCCGACGGCGCGGGCGGCCTCCGCTACGGTTGCGCCCGCGAGGTACAGGCGCCGCGCCCGAGCGCGTATTTCCGGTGGATACACGGAAGTATCTTCGAACGCCTGTATGACAACTTGTGCCCCCGGTGGGATTCGAACCCACACTTTATGGCTTTTGAAACCATCGTCTCTGCCGTTGGACTACAGGGGCCTTCAGTTTCTCGGCCTGCATAGGGTACCCACTAGGCTAAGGACGGCGACACCCGGTACCGCGGGTGTCGGGGCTCAGACTGGTAGGAGTGGCTCGTGGCCGAGACGGAGACGGACGCCGAGCGCAGGCGGGTACTGATCGCCGAGGACGAGGCGCTCATCCGGCTGGACCTGGCCGAGATGCTGGCCGAGGAGGGCTACGAGGTGGTCGGCGAGGCCGGTGACGGCGAGACCGCCGTGAAGCTCGCCGAGGAGCTGAAGCCGGACCTGGTCATCCTCGACATCAAGATGCCGATCATGGACGGGCTGGCCGCCGCCGAGCGGATCGCCGGTGCCCGGATCGCCCCGGTGATCATCTTGACCGCGTTCAGCCAGCGCGATCTGGTGGAGCGGGCCCGGGCGGCCGGTGCGATGGCGTACCTGGTCAAGCCGTTCCAGAAGAGCGACCTGGTCCCGGCGGTGGAGATCGCGCTGTCCCGCTACTCGGAGATCGCCGCGCTGGAGGCGGAGGTCGCCGGCCTCACCGACCGGTTGGAGATCCGCAAGACGGTCGAACGGGCCAAGGGCGCCCTGATGACCACGTACGGGATGACCGAGCCGCAGGCGTTCAAGTGGATCCAGCGCACGGCGATGGACCACCGGCTGACCATGAAGGAGGTCGCCGAGCGGATCCTCGCCGAGACCTCCGGTGGTGAGGTGGCGCAGCCGACCGCCTGACGCCACCGGTTGGCCGACGCGTCGACCCGCCGGAGCGGCGGTGATCGATAGAATGTGATCCGTGGTGGCGCGTCGGCTGGCGGTGATGCTCGGCGTCCTTGCCGTGCTGCTCGCCGGTTGTGTGCGATCGCCGGCGCACGTCGAGCCCGAGCCACTTCGCCCGCGGTGGCGGGCGCTGACGCTGCCGGTGCCGCCGGGAACGCCCGGCCGGCTGTTGCTGCGCGACGTGGTGGCCTGCGCCGGGCGGTGGTTCGTGGTGGGCGGGGTGGCCGACCCGGTGGGGGAGACCCGCCCGGCGGCGTGGGCCAGCGCGGACGGTTTCTCGTGGTCGTCCGTGCCGATCGCCGCGTCCACCTTCTACGGCCGGCGGCACCTGCTCTACGCGGCGGCCTGCCGGCAGGGTCGGCTGGGGGCGCTGGGGGCCAGGAGCGGGGGCGCGCACGGCAATCCGCGTACGGGCACCTGGGTGCAGGCGCTCGACGGCACGCTGCGGGAGGTGGCGGCCCCGTTCGAGTTGTACGGGGGGCCACGGGCGGTGAGCGTCTCGCGGCTGGTGGCCGGGCCCGGCGGGTGGTTGGTGGTCGGCTCCCGGGCCGACGGGGCGGCGGTCTGGACCTCGCCGGACGGCGAGCGCTTCACGCTGCGCGAGGGTGTGCCGGAGTTGGCCGGGGACGCGCGCGGCAGGACGCGGGGGCTCGACGCGGTGGCCGTACCGTCGGGGTGGCTGGTGGTGGGGGCGGTGCTGTCGCCGCATGCGGCGGGGATGTTGCCGCTGGCCTGGGCTTCGGCGGACGGGCGGGCCTGGCGGCGGGTGGCGCTGCCGGCGTCGGACGGGCGGAGTCAGGCGCAGCGGGTCGCCCTGGTGGGCGGCGCGGTGGTGGCGGTCGGTCCGGTGCGGGGTGGTTTCGGGGTGTGGCGGGCGGCGCCGGCCGGCGGTGGTGCGGAGCGGGTCGGTCCGGCCGGCTGGCGTCGGGTCGGTGGGTTCGGCGCGGCGGGCGTGGGGGTGTCGTCGGTGCGCGCGCTGGTGTCCGTGGGCGGCGGTGGGTTGGTGGCGGTGACCGGCGACGGGAATGGTCACTGTCTGTGGCTGTCGGTCGATTCGGGCGGTTCATGGCGGCCCGTGATCTTGCCGGTCGCGGTGCCCGATGGTGGGGACGGGGCGGTGGCGATGGCGTCCGACGAAGATCGACTGGTGTTGGTCGCCGATGACGGTGTGGGGTCTCGTGCCTGGTGGGCGGGGTTGTCGGAAATTGGTCGGTAGCTGGTGCACTGGCTTTGGGTGCTTACCGGGGGCGCGTAGGTGTACGGCTTCCCCGCCTGTAGATCTCTTACAGCGATCGCGCCCAATCCGCCACGGCGTGTAACGGTTCGGTCAACCCGCTCCCGTGGGACTTACGCCACAGCTACCAGGTGGGATAACGTCCCGGCCCAGACCGGCGACGACGGTCTGGTTCGTTCGCCCCCCGCAAGGGCCAATTGGCAGCGGGTGGTTGGGGCCATGCGACGGAGGAGGGTTCGGGCCTTGAAGCAGAAGCTCGCGCGCGTGATCGGTGGAGCCGCCATGCTGGCGCTCGTCGCCGGCGGTACCGCCTGCAGCAGCAGCGATGGTGGCAGCGCGTCCGGTGGTGACAAGTGTGGCAACAAGATCGCGTTCTTCGGTGCGCTGACGGGCAGCTCCGCGGCGCTCGGCATCAATGAGAACAACGGCGTCAAGCTGGCCGTCGACAAGTACAACAAGGAGAACGCGGACTGCAAGGTCGAGCTCGTTCCGCTCGACTCGCAGGGCAGCCCGGACCAGGCCCCGCAGCTGGCGCAGCAGGCCATCGACAACGAGAAGATCCTCGGCCTCGTTGGCCCGGCCTACTCGGGTGAGTCGGAGGCCGCCGACCCGCTGTTCGCGGAGGCGGGCCTGGTGCACGTCACCGCGTCCGCGACCAACCCGACCCTCGCCAAGCAGGGTTGGAAGACCTTCTTCCGGGTGGTCGGCAACGACCTCAGCCAGGGCCCCGCGGCCGGCACGTACATCAAGGACGTGCTGAAGGCCGAGAAGGTCTTCGTCATCGACGACCAGTCGGCGTACGGCGCGGGTCTGGCCGATGAGGTCAAGAAGGTGCTCGGTCCGGCCGTTGTCAACTCGGACAAGGTCCAGGGCGATGGCAAGCAGACCGAGTTCTCCGGCGTGGTCACCAAGGTCAAGGCCGCGAATGTCGGAGCGGTCTTCTACGGCGGCTACTACCAGGAGGCCGGCCTGATCCGCAAGCAGCTCACCGCTGCCGGGGTCACCGCTCCGCTGGTCGCCGGCGACGGCGTCAACGACCCGGCCTACATCTCCTCCGCGGGCGCGGCGGCGGCCGAGGGCACCATCCTCACCTGCCCGTGCCAGCCGGCCACTGAGGCGCGTGGCACCTTCGTGGACGACTACAAGGCGCTCAACGGCACCGACCCGGGCACCTACAGCGACACCGCGTACGACGCGGCGAACATCCTGCTGGCCGGTATCAAGGCGGGCAAGACCGACCGCGCCTCGCTGCTGGAGTTCGTGAAGAACTACACCGGTGACGGTGTGGCGGCCAGCTACAAGTTCGTCGAGGGCGGCGAGCTGGACCCGGCTCAGGTGAAGGTCTGGGCGTACAAGGTCCAGGGTGGCAAGGTGGTCCCGGACCAGGAGATCAAGAAGTCCTGACGACGGTCGCTGCTACGGCGGTTGAGTCGTGATCGCGGGTGCGGCCGGGAGCTGGCTCCCGGCCGCACCCCATCTTTTCGCCAGACCTGATGGAGCGTCCTCCCCTTGAACTTTGACGGACTGTTCTCCAACTTCGGGGAACTCACCACGACCGGCCTGACACAGGGCGCCATCTACGCCCTGGTCGCGCTCGGCTACACGCTGGTCTACGGCGTGTTGAGACTCATCAACTTCGCCCACTCCGAGGTCTTCATCGCCGGAGCCTTCGCCGCACTGTGGACCTGGAACGGCTTCGGCCTCGACCAGAACTCGCAGGTCAGCGGGCTGGGCTCGATCATGTTCTACCTGCTCGTGGCGGTGATCGCCGCGGCCATCGCGTCGGCGGGCACCGCGACGGTGATCGAGCGGGTCGCGTACCGGCCGCTGCGTAAGCGGAACGCCCCGCCGCTGGCCTTCCTCATCACGGCCATCGGTGCCTCGATCGCGCTCTCGGAGGCGTTCGGCGTCTACACCCGACGGCTCCCGCAGGGTGCGCCCAGTCTGGTCGACACCAAGCCGTTGTTCAAGATCGCCGGCGTGCCGATCGACGCGGTGCAGCTGCTCACCGTCGGCGCCGCGCTGGGGATGATGCTCGCGCTGGACCTGTTCATCAACCGCAGCCGGCTCGGCCGCGGCGTCCGGGCGGTGGCCCAGGACGCCAACACCGCCGCGCTGATGGGCGTGAACAAGGACCGCATCATCATGCTGGTCTTCATCGCCGGTGGGGCGATGGCCGGCGTGGCCGGTCTGCTCTACGACGTGAAGATCGGCACGCTGACCTACAGCGTGGGCTTCCTGCTGGGCCTCAAGGCGTTCACCGCCGCGGTGCTCGGCGGCATCGGCAACCTGCGCGGCGCGCTGCTCGGTGGTCTGCTGCTGGGCCTGGTGGAGAACTACGCCTCGGGCGTGTTCGGCACCCAGTGGAAGGACTTCGCGGCGTTCGCCGTGCTGGTAGGGCTGCTGATGTTCCGGCCGACCGGTCTGCTGGGCGAGTCGCTGGGGAGGGCGCGGGCATGACGACGACTGTTAATCCGCCGAACCCGGAGCAACGGGAAGCGGTAAGGGACCGGCTGCGCCACGGCCGCGAGGCGGTCGCGCAGCGGTGGCGTGACGCGCCGCGCTGGGTGCGCTGGGCGGTGTTGGCAGCGGTCCTCGTGTTCTTCTACGCGCTGCCGAACAAGGAGTTCTACCAGTACCTCGGGCCGATCCCGACCACCGGCTCGAACTTCACCCAGGTGATGTTCACCGTCTCGATCTACGTGCTGATGGCCGTCGGGCTGAACATCGTGGTCGGCTTCGCCGGCCTGCTGGACCTCGGCTACTTCGGCTTCTTCGCCGTTGGCGCGTACACCGTGGCGGTGCTGACCTCGCCGAGCAGCGACATCAAGACGCTCTGGCCGTGGCTGCTGGTGGTGCCGGTAGCGATCGCGCTGACCATGGTTTCGGGCGTCATGCTCGGCACGCCGACACTGCGGCTGCGCGGTGACTACCTGGCACTGGTGACGCTCGGCTTCGCCGAGATGATCCGCATCGGGGCGGTCAGCCTTCCGTTCCTCAAGGGTCAGCGGGGCTTCAACCGGATCCCACACCCGCCGGGCAAGTACGCCGACGGCAAACCGATCTTCGGCGTGCTCGACGCCCGGCCGTACTACTGGCTGGTGCTCACGCTGATCATCCTGGTGGTGATCGGGGTGCGGAACCTGAACAACAGCCGGGTGGGGCGGGCGTGGATCTCCATCCGGGAGGACGAGGACGCCGCACAGCTGATGGGCGTGCCGACGTTCAAGTTCAAGCTCTGGGCGTTCGCGTCGGGCGCGGCGATCGCCGGCCTGGCCGGCGCGCTCTTCGCCGGCAAGCAGAACTTCGTCAACTCGCAGAACTTCGAGCTGCTGAACTCGATCATCATCCTGGCCGCGGTCATCTTCGGCGGCTCCGGCAACATCTTCGGCGCCATCGTCGGCGGCGGCCTGGTGGCGTACATGATCGAGCGGTTCCGCGGCATCGAGCTGTTCGGCCTGGAGCTCTACGAGTACCGGTTCCTCTTCTTCGGCGTGGTGCTCGTGGTGATGATGATCTTCCGGCCGCAGGGCCTGATCCCGAACCGACGACGGGCGGCGGAGTTCAAGGACCGCCGCAAGGAGGTGATCGTCGGTGAGTGACGTCGAGCAGACGCCGGCCGTCCCGGCGCAGGCCGCCGCACCCGCGGCGGAAGCGGTGCCCGCCCGGGAGCCGCTGCTGGAGGTCGACAACGTCACGCTGCGCTTCGGCGGCGTGGTCGCGCTGAACCAGGTGGACTTCACCCTCTACAAGGGTGAGATCCTCGGTCTGATCGGCCCGAACGGCGCCGGCAAGACCACCTGCTTCAACGCGATGACCGGCATCTACCAGCCCACCGAGGGAGAGATCCGGTTCCGCGGCCAAAAGATCAGCGGCAAGAAGCGGCACAAGATCACCCAGATGGGCATGGCGCGGACGTTCCAGAACATCCGCCTCTTCCCCGAGATGACCGCGCTGGAGAACGTCCTGGTCGGCGCCGACGCGCACCACAAGACCAGCGTGATCTCCGCGCTGCTCCGGCTGCCCCGGCACTGGCGGGAGGAGCGGGAGGGCCGCGAGAAGGCCGAGCGCCTGCTGGAGTTCGTCGGCATCCGCAAGCGGATGCACGAGTTCGCCCGCAACCTCTCCTACGGCGAGCAGCGGCGGCTGGAGATCGCCCGCGCGCTGGCCACCGACCCGGTGCTGCTCTGCCTGGACGAGCCGGCCGCCGGCTTCAACCCGGCGGAGAAGGAGGAACTGCTCCAGCTCATCCGGCAGATCCGGGACACCGGCGTGACCGTGCTGCTCATCGAGCACGACATGCGCCTGGTCATGGGGGTCACCGACCGGATCGTGGTGCTGGAGTTCGGAAAGAAGATCGCCGAGGGTCTCCCCGCCGAGGTGCGGGACGACCCGCAGGTGATCGCGGCGTACCTGGGGGTGCCGGACAATGCTGCTTGAGATCGACGATGTGAGCCTGCTGTACGGGCGGATCCAGGCGCTGCACGGCATCAGCCTCACCGTGGACGAGGGCGAGATCGTCGCCCTGATCGGTGCCAACGGGGCCGGCAAGTCCACCACGATGCGGGCGATCTCCGGGATCCGACCGGTGGCCTCCGGGCGTATCCGGTTCAACGGCGAGGACATCACCAAGCTCCGGGCGGACCTGCGGGTGCGGCGCGGGTTGTGCCAGGCCCCGGAGGGACGCGGCATCTTCCCGGGCATGACCGTGCTGGATAACCTGGACATGGGCGCGTACACCCGGCGGGACCGGGCGGGCGTCGCGCAGGACCTGCAGCGGGTGATGGATCTCTTCCCTCGGCTGGCGGAGCGACGCAAGCAGCCCGGAGGCACCCTCTCCGGCGGCGAGCAGCAGATGCTCGCCGTCGGCCGGGCGTTGATGAGTCGGCCGAAGCTGCTGCTGCTCGACGAGCCGTCGATGGGTCTCGCGCCGATGTTGATCCAGCAGATCTTCGACATCATCGTCGAGATCAACCAGCAGGGCACCACGGTCCTGCTGGTCGAGCAGAACGCGCAGCAGGCGCTGGCCCGGGCGCACCGGGCGTACGTGTTGGAGACCGGCCGGATCGTCAAGAGCGGCACTGGCGCGGAGCTGCTGCACGACTCGGCGGTCAAAGAGGCCTACCTCGGCGTGGCCTGACCGGCGACCCCCTCGAAGGAGTTCAACCATGCGCAACATCAACGGTGGCCGGCGGGCGGCGATGAGCGTCGCCGGTGCAGCCGTACTGCTGCTCTCCCTCGTCGCCTGCGGCGAGAAGGAGAATTCCGGCGGGGCCGGTACCGGCCCCTCCGTCACGGCGTCGGCCGACTCGGATCTCGCGGCGAAGGTGCCGGACGCGATCAAGGCGGACGGCAAGATCGTGGTCGGCAGCGACACGTCCTACGCCCCGGCCGAGTTCCTCGACAACGACGGCAAGACGGCCATCGGGTTCGACATCGAGCTCTTCACCGCGGTCGCCGCGAAGCTGGGGCTGAAGGCGGAGTTCGTCTCCGCGGACTTCGGCGCCATCATCACCGGCGTCAACTCGGGCAAGTACGAGATCGGTGTCTCGTCGTTCACGATCAACGACGAGCGCAAGGGCCAGGCCAACATGGTCAGCTACTACCAGGTCGGCACCCAGTGGGCGACCAAGAAGGGCAACCCGGCCGGCGTCTCGATCGACAACGCCTGCGGCAAGAAGGTCGCGGTGCAGAAGGACACCGTCCAGGTCGAGGACATCGAGAAGCGGTCGAAGGCCTGCACCGACGCCGGTAAGCCGGCCATCACCATCGAGCAGTTCCCGGGCCAGGACGCGGCGACCGCCGCGGTGGCTTCCGGCAAGGACGACGCCATGCTCGCCGACTACCCGGTCGGGGTGTACGCGGTGACCCAGTCCGAGGGCCAGCTGGAGCTGCTCGACAAGATGTACGAGGCGGCACCGTACGGCTACGTGGTGGCCAAGGACCAGACCGCGTTCGCCGAGGCCGTCCGGGACGCGACGAAGGCGCTGATCACGGACGGGACGTACAAGACCATCCTGGACAAGTGGAAGGTCGGCGACGGCGCGATCACCGATCCCGCGATCAACCCGTAACGCGGATATGACAACCGAGGAAGCGACAACCGTACGGGCGCGGCCTGAGCCGATCAAGGCTGTGCCCGTACGGCACCCCGGCCGTTGGGTCGCCATCGCTGTGCTGGCGGTCCTGGCGGCGATGTTCGTGCATCTGCTGGTCACGAACGACAGGTTCAAGTGGTCGTTCATGGTCGACAACATGTTCCGGCCGCCGATCATCGAGGGACTGCTGCGCGGCGCGGTGCTGATGACCGTCTCCGCGATGCTGATCGGGGTGTCGCTGGGCGTCGTGGTGGCGATCATGCGGCTGTCGACCAACCCGATCCTGCGGGTGGTCGCCTGGCTCTACACCTGGGTGTTCCGGGCGGTGCCGCGGCTGGTGCTGCTGGCCGTCTGTGGCAACCTCGGCATCCTGTGGAGCCGGGTCGAGTTCGGCGTGCCCTTCGACACCCAGATCGGGCACCTCTTCGGGGTCGACAACCTGCAGCTGCGGGTCTTCGGGTTCACCTCCCGGGACGTGCTGACCGGCTTCGTGGCCGGCCTGATCGGCCTGGCGCTCTCCGAGGCGGGCTACATGGCGGAGATCGTGCGGGCGGGCATCCAGTCGGTGGACGAGGGGCAGAGCGAGGCGGCCTCGGCGCTGGGCATGAGCCGCGGCCAGATCCTGCGCCGGATCGTACTGCCGCAGGCGATGCGGGTGATCATCCCGCCGACCGGCAACGAGACCATCGCGATGTTGAAGGACACCTCGCTGCTGATGGCGGTGCCGTACAGCATGGAGTTGTTCTTCCAGCTCGACGCGGTGGGCAAGCGCACCTTCCAGATCTTCCCGATGTACGTCGCGGCCGTCCTCTGGTACCTCTTCCTGACCAGCATCCTGCTGGTCGGGCAGTACTTCCTGGAGCGGCACTTCGGCAAGGGGTACGGAACGAGCGGGCGGGCCCGGATGCGGCTGCGCGGGATGACGGCGGAGGCCGGAGGCAACGCGGGGGTGGTGGATCCGTCATGACCGAGCTGATCGTTCCCGGCCAGGCCGGGGCGCCTACAGCGGAGTCGGGCCCGATGGTCCGGGCCGAGCAGGTGCACAAGTCGTTCGGGCCCCTCGAGGTGCTCAAGGGCATCGACCTGGAGGTGCGCGCCGGCGAGGTGTGCTGCCTGCTGGGGCCGTCCGGCTCCGGCAAGTCGACGTTCCTGCGCTGCATCAACCACCTGGAGAAGATCAACGCCGGCCGGATCTGGGTGGACGGCGACCTGATCGGTTACCGGGAGCGCGGCGGCAAGCTGCACGAGATGCGGGACAAGGAGGTGGCCGCGCAGCGCCAGGCGATCGGCATGGTGTTCCAGCGGTTCAACCTGTTCCCGCACATGACCGCGCTGGCCAACGTCATGGAGGCCCCGCTGCGGGTGCGGAGGCCGAAGGTGAAGCCCCAGGAGCCGAAGGCGGAGGATCAGGCGCCGAAGGCGGAGGGCCAGGCGTCGAAGAAGCAGGCCCGGAAGGCGAAGGACGAGGTCCGCGAGCGGGCGCTGGCGTTGTTGGCCCGGGTGGGGCTGGCCGACAAGGTCAACAGCTATCCCGGCCAGCTCTCCGGCGGGCAGCAGCAGCGGGTGGCGATCGCCCGGGCTCTGGCCATGCAGCCGAAGCTGATGCTCTTCGACGAGCCGACCAGCGCGTTGGACCCGGAGCTGGTCGGTGAGGTGCTTGAGGTGATGAAGGACCTCGCCCGCGACGGGATGACGATGATCGTGGTGACCCACGAGATCGGTTTCGCCCGGGAGGTCGGCGACCACCTGGTCTTCATGGACGGCGGCGTCGTCGTCGAGCAGGGCAACCCGCGCGAGGTGATCGCGAACCCGAAGCACGAGCGGACCAAGGCGTTCCTGGCCAAGGTCCTGTGACCCGGTGGGATCCGGTGCGGCGTCCGCCGCCGCTCCGGGTCCCGCGGAACGGACACCCGCGCCGATCCGGGACAGGTCGCGGCCGATCGGCCGTGCCGCGGGCCGGGCTTGTCGGCGGTACGGACTAGAGTCGCTGCCGTGACAGCTACGACGCCGCGCCTGCTCCTCGTCGACGGACATTCTCTGGCATACCGGGCCTTCTTCGCCCTGCCGGTTGAGAACTTCTCCACCACCACGGGGCAGCCGACCAACGCCGTCTACGGCTTCACCTCGATGCTGATCAACGTGCTCCGCGACGAGCAGCCCACCCACATCGTGGTCGCCTTCGACGTCTCCCGCCGCTCCTTCCGCACCGAGAAGTACGCGGAGTACAAGGCCGGCCGCAGCGAGACCCCGACCGACTTCAAGGGCCAGGTCAGCCTGGTCAAGGAGGTGCTCGCCGCACTGCGCGTCCCGGTGGTGGAGAAGGAGGGGTACGAGGCCGACGACGTCATCGCCACCCTCGCCTGTCAGGCCCGCGACCAGGGCATGGAGGTGCTGATCACCAGCGGCGACCGGGACGCGTTCCAGCTCGTCGGCGACCGCATCACCGTGCTCTACCCGCGTAAGGGCGTCTCCGATCTGGCCCGCATGGATCCGGCCGCGGTGGAGGCGAAGTACGGTGTCGGCCCGGACCGCTACCGCGACCTGGCCGCCCTCGTCGGCGAGACCAGCGACAACCTGCCCGGCATTCCCGGCGTCGGTCCGAAGACCGCCGCCAAGTGGATCAACGCGTACGGCGGGGTCGAGGGCGTGATCGCCCGCGCCGACGAGATCAAGGGCAAGGCCGGCGACAGTCTGCGCGAGCGGCTCGCCGACGTGATCCGCAACTACGACATCAACTGCCTGGTGGACGACCTGGAGCTGCCGATCCGCCCCGAGGACGCCCGCTGGCAGGGCTGGGACCGGGAGGCCGTGCACCAGGTCTTCGACACCCTCCAGTTCCGCATCCTGCGCGACCGGCTCTACCAGTACCTCGAAGCCGTCGAGCCGGAGGCCGAGGCGGGATTCGAGCTGACCGGGGAGGTGCTCACCGCGCCCGGCGCACTCGCCGGCTGGCTGGAGACCCACGCCTCGGCCGGCGTCCCGGTCGGCGTGGCGGTCAAGCTCGACACCGGTCCGAACCGGCGACACACCGCCGCGGTGACCGGGATGGCCCTGGCCACCGCCGCAGGCGCGGCCGCCTGGTTCGACCCGGCCACCCTCGACCCCGCCGACGAGGCCGCCCTGGCCGGCTGGCTGGCCGACGCCGAGCGCCTCAAAGTGCTGCACGACAGCAAGCCGGCGGTGCTGGCGTTCGCCGCGCACGGCTGGGACCTGCAAGGCATCTCCCGGGATACCCAGATCGCCGCCTACCTGGCCCGCCCCGACCAGCGTTCCTACGACCTGACCGACCTGGCGCTGCGCTACCTGCACCGGGAGCTGCGGGTCGACGCGCCGGAGACCGGCCAGCTCACCCTTGAGGGGCTGGGTAACGACGGCGAGGCCGAGCAGAACCTGATGCTCCAGGCGCGGGCCACCCTCGACCTGGCCGACGCGATCGACGCCGAGCTGTCCCGCGACGGCGAGCAGTCAGCGCGGCTGATGGCCGGCGTGGAGCTGCCGCTGATGCGGGTGCTGGCCACCATGGAGCGCACCGGCATCGCCGCCGACACCGAATACCTGTCCGAGCTGGAGGCACACTTCGCCGCCGAGGTGAAGGCCGCCGCCCAGGGCGCGTACGCGGCGGTGGGCCGGGAGTTCAACCTGGGCTCGCCCAAGCAGCTGCAGGAGATCCTCTTCGGCGAGCTGGGCCTGCCCAAGACCAAGAAGATCAAGACGGGCTACACCACCGACGCCGACGCCCTGCAGTGGCTCTACGCGCAGAATCCGCACAAGGTGCTGGAGTACCTGCTGCGCCACCGGGACGTGGCCAAGCTCAAGTCGACGGTCGACGGGCTGCTCAAGGCGGTCTCCGACGACGGTCGGATCCACACCACGTTCAACCAGACCGTGGCGGCCACCGGCCGGCTCTCCTCGACCGAGCCCAACCTGCAGAACATCCCCATCCGCACGGAGGAGGGGCGGCGCATCCGCCGGGCGTTCGTGGTCAGCCAGGGCGACGAGTGCCTGCTCACCGCCGACTACAGCCAGATCGAGATGCGGATCATGGCGCACCTGTCGTCGGACGACGCGCTGATCGAGGCGTTCAACTCCGGGCACGACTTCCACGCCGCCACCGCCTCCTCGGTCTTCGCCGTCCCGGTCGACCAGGTCACCGCCGACCAGCGGCGCAAGATCAAGGCGATGAACTACGGCCTGGCGTACGGGCTGAGCGCGTTCGGCCTGTCCCAACAGCTCGGGATCAGCGCCGAGGAGGCGCGCGGGCTGATGGAGAACTATTTCGCCGGCTTCGGCGGGGTCCGCGACTACCTGCACGAGGTGGTGGCCCGGGCCCGGCAGGACGGCTACACCTCCACCATCCTGGGGCGCCGCCGCTACCTGCCCGACCTGGTCAGCGACAACCGGCAGCGCCGGGAGATGGCCGAGCGGATGGCGCTCAACGCCCCGATCCAGGGCTCGGCGGCCGACATCATCAAGGTCGCCATGCTGCACGTCGACACCGCGCTGCGCGAGGCCGGGCTGCGCTCCCGGATGCTGCTGCAGGTGCACGACGAACTCGTCTTCGAGGTCGCCCCCGGCGAGCGGGCGACCCTGGAGGCCCTGGTCCGCAAGGAGATGGGGGAGGCGTACCCGCTGTCGGTGCCGCTGGAGGTGTCCGTCGGCGAGGGCCGCGACTGGAACAGCGCCGGCCACTGATTCTCTCGCTGTCGGGGGTTCTCGCGGTAGGTGTCCCGGCCGTCCTCATTTGGGCTCACGGCGCAGGACCTCCGGTCGGTGGGCGACGTCCCGACCGGAGTGGTCGTTGCGGATCCGGTACTGCGGCTCCTCCGGCGAAGCGTTCACGGTGTGCCCGCGGACGTGGGTCCGGTCGATCAGCTTCTCCTTGACCACGCCGTACGCCCGGCCGCTGTGGCTGGCCCAGGAGACGTGGTCGCCCTCGCGGAACTCCTTCTCGGCCATGCCCCGCGGGTACCCGTGGCCGCTCGGCGGAAACGACGGCTACGCGTCGGCCGGTTTCTCCGTGACGAAGATTGCGGTGCCGGGGAAGAGCCGGCCGCGCAGTGCGCTCCACTGCCCCCAGATCCCCTCGTGCCCCTCCGGCCACTCCGGCTCCACCAGGTCCAGCAGGCGGAACCCCGCCCCGACCAGCTCGCGGATCCGGTCGCCGAGGGTGCGGTGCTGCTCGACGTACGTGGCAACCCCGTGCTCGTCCTGCTCGACGTACGGGGAGCGGTCGAAGTACGAGTGCACTGCGGTGAGCCCGCCCTCGCCGGGGTCGTCGAGGAAGATCCAGCGCATCGGGTGGGTGACCGAGAAGACCCAGCGGCCACCCGGGCGCAGCACCCGGGCCACCTCCCGCATCACCGCCGCCGAGTCGTCCACGAACGGGATCGCGCCGAACGCCGTGCAGACGGTGTCGAAGGCGGCGTCGGCGAAGGGCAGGGCGAGCGCGTCGGCCTGCACCAGCGGCACGCGTACGCCGGTCCGGTCTCCGGCGGTCGCGGCGTGCCGCAACATGCCGGCGGAGAGGTCCAGGGCGACCGGCCGAGCCCCCTGGCTGGTCAGCCAGCGGGCGGCAGCCGCCGCCCCGCACCCGAGTTCGAGGATCCGGCGGCCGGTCACCTCGCCGAGCAACCGGGCGTCGGCCTCGCGCAGCCCCTCCGGACACCAGACGAAGTCCACGTCGCCGAGGAATGCCCCGTGCTCGGTCTGGTAGTCGTCGGCGTCGGCGTCCCACCAGCCTCGGTTGGCTCGGCGGACCTCGGCGGCGCCCACCCGGCGCCGGGTCACCCTGTCGTCGTCCACCCGCTTACGCTAGAGCCGGGCCGGAGCCGCGTGTCGGGTGGGGCACGTGTGACGGATGAGACAAGCCTGACCGCTTGCCGTGCGAAATCTCCGCTTTCGCAGCTGACGAGGGCGTGAGGACACGGGAGGGCTTGCACGCTGTGGTAATGCAGCAGGTAGGCTAGACGATGCGCTCGCGGATCGTGTGCCTCGGCAGGGAGCAGGTGCGCGGTCACCGGAGCCGCCAATGATCTTCTCAGGGTGGATCGTTCGGTGTGCCCGGCGACGGATCCGCTGGCGCGGACAGGTCACCGCGACGCCACGCCTGCTGTGACAACCCATCCGACCGGAGCAACCGCCCACATGACGAGCAGCATCGAGGCCACCTCGAGCGCCAACAAGGTCACCGTCGACGACCTCGGCTCCGAGGAAGCTTTCCTCGCCGCGATCGACGAGACCATCAAGTACTTCAACGACGGCGACATTGTCGAAGGCACCGTCGTCAAGGTCGATCGGGACGAGGTCCTGCTCGACATCGGCTACAAGACCGAGGGCGTGATCCCCTCTCGGGAGCTGTCGATCAAGCACGACGTGGACCCGGCCGAGGTGGTTTCGGTCGGTGACCACATCGAGGCCCTTGTCCTCCAGAAGGAGGACAAGGAGGGTCGCCTGATCCTCTCGAAGAAGCGGGCGCAGTACGAGCGGGCTTGGGGCACGATCGAGAAGATCAAGGACGAGGACGGCGTCGTTCGCGGCTCGGTCATCGAGGTTGTCAAGGGTGGCCTCATCCTCGACATCGGCCTGCGCGGCTTCCTGCCCGCCTCGCTCGTCGAGATGCGGCGGGTGCGCGACCTGCAGCCGTACGTCGGCCGCGAGCTCGAGGCCAAGATCATCGAGCTGGACAAGAACCGCAACAACGTGGTCCTGTCCCGCCGGGCCTGGCTGGAGCAGACGCAGTCCGAGGTGCGCACCGAGTTCCTCAACAAGCTGCAGAAGGGCCAGGTCCGCAAGGGCGTCGTGTCCTCGATCGTCAACTTCGGCGCCTTCGTCGACCTGGGCGGCGTGGACGGCCTGGTGCACGTCTCCGAGCTGTCCTGGAAGCACATCGACCACCCGTCCGAGGTCGTCGAGGTCGGCCAGGAGGTCGAGGTCGAGGTCCTGGACGTCGACCTGGACCGCGAGCGGGTCTCGCTGTCGCTGAAGGCGACCCAGGAGGACCCGTGGCGTCAGTTCGCCCGTACCCACGCGATCCAGCAGATCGTGCCGGGTAAGGTCACCAAGCTGGTGCCGTTCGGCGCGTTCGTCCGGGTGGACGACGGCATCGAGGGTCTGGTCCACATCTCCGAGCTGGCCGAGCGCCACGTGGAGATCCCGGAGCAGGTCGTCCAGGTCGGCTCCGAGGTCATGGTCAAGGTCATCGACATCGACCTGGAGCGTCGCCGGATCTCGCTGTCGCTCAAGCAGGCCAACGAGGGCTTCGTCGAGGGCGAGGAGCACTTCGACCCGACCCTCTACGGCATGGCCGCGACCTACGACGAGCAGGGCAACTACATCTACCCGGAGGGCTTCGACCCGGAGACGGGCGAGTGGCTCGAGGGCTACGACAAGCAGCGGGAGACCTGGGAGAACCAGTACGCCGAGGCGCGTCAGCGCTGGGAGGCCCACACCAAGCAGGTGCAGACCTCCCGGGCCGCCGACGCCGAGGCCGCTGCCAACCCGGCTCCGGCCGCGACCGGCACCACCACCTCGACCACGGCCCCGAGCCGGCAGGCCGAGGAGCCGGCCGGCACCCTGGCCACCGACGAGGCGCTCGCCGCACTGCGGGAGAAGCTCGCCGGCGGCAAGTGACCCCTGCGATGACTCCAGCGCGGCGTTGCGCCGCGACCTGGAGCCGTCACTGAACGACGACGGCCCCGTCCCCGCGATCCGGTTCCATCGGACCGCCGGGGGCGGGGCCCTCGCGTGTTTCCGATCAGGTGCGCCTGCCACCGACACACCGCGCCGGCCCTTGATCGACTCGATATGCGGCAGGTTGGGCTGTCCCGGTGACGGGAGGCGGGGAGTTGCCGCAGCGCGAGTCGACCCCCGCGGGCGGCGACCCCCGCGGGCGGCGACCCCGTCGACCGGTCCGGCGGTTTGGCGCGGATGCGGTGATCGGGTTGACTGGTCCGGTGCTGAAGGTGGGACTGACCGGGGGAATCGGCTCGGGCAAGAGCGCGGTGGCGAGCCGGCTGGCCGCGCTCGGCGCCGTGGTCATCGACTCCGACCGGATCGCCCGCGAGGTGGTCGCTCCGGGTAGCGAGGGGCTCGCCGAGATCGTCGCCGCCTTCTCCGACCGGGTGCTCGACGCAAACGGCGCCCTCGACCGGGCGGCGCTGGGCACGATCGTCTTCGCCGACGTGGCGGCCCGCCGCCGGTTGGAGGCGATCACCCATCCCCGGGTCCGGGCGCGTACCGCCGAGCTGGTCGCCGCCGCGCCCCGGGACGCGATTGTGGTCAACGACGTGCCGCTGCTGGTCGAGGTGGGGCTCGCGCCCACGTACCACCTTGTGGTCGTGGTGCAGACGGCCGTGACCATCCGGGTGGACCGGTTGGCGCGGGACCGCGGCATGGACCGCGCGGAGGCCGAGCGGCGGATCGCCGCGCAGGCCGACGACGCCCGCCGGGAGGCGGCGGCCGACGTGCTGCTCACCAACGACGGCACCCGGGACGAGCTGCACTCGGCGGTGGACACGCTCTGGCACGAGCGCCTGGTGCCCTACGAGCGCAACGTCCGTGAGCGCCGAGCGGTCCGGCCGGAGCGGGTGGTGCTGGCCGAACCCGACCCGGCCTGGCCCCGGCAGTACGCCCGGCTGGCCGCCCGGATCCGGCACGCGGTCGGGGCCGACCTGCGCGTGGACCACATCGGCTCCACAGCCGTGCCCGGCCTTCCCGCGAAGGACGTCATCGACATCCAGCTCGGTGTGCCGTCGCTGGCGGAGGCCGACGGCCCGCTCGCCGAGCGGCTCGCCGACGCCGGGTTCCCGCGGCTGCCCGGCGACTGGTGGGACAACCCGCGCCCGCCCGGCAGCACGCGGTGGGAGAAGCGGCTGCATGGCAGCGCCGACCCGGCCCGCCCGGTGTACCTGCACCTGCGGGCGGCCGGCTCGCCCGGCTGGCGGTACGCGCTGCTGATGCGCGACCACCTGCGCGCCGACCCGGGCCAGCGGGCCGCGTACCTGCAGTTGAAGCGGGAACTGGCTACGTCCGCACCGGACAGCGCCACGTACGGCACGCTCAAGGATCCCTGGTTCGACGAGGAGCATCTGCGCGCCGAGGAGTGGGCCGCGCAGACCGGCTGGCGGCCCTGACCCGGCACCGGCGCCCGCGCATCAGGCGGTGGGCAGCGCCGGCACCCGGCCCGGGGTGAGGTCGAGCTGAGCCCACACGCCATGGACGGTCCGCAGCTCCAGTCGGCGTAGCAGGCCGGCCCGGTCGATCCAGTAGCGCAGGGCGGCATGCCGGGACGGCACCTCGACGACGTCCACGGCATGGCCGGCCACCCGGTCGCCGCGCAGCCGGGCCGCCGACTCCACCGGCACCGCGGTCCCACCGGCGCGCAGCGCCATCTCCAGCAGCCGGTCCAGGTCGTCGCCGGGCGGCCGGGCGGCCGGCCAGGCCAGCCCGGCCGGAGGCGGCAGTGGCGGCACGGCCGGGACCTCGGTCGCCGCGCCATCCGCCGGTGTCTCCACCCGGGCCACCTGCCCCGACCGCCAGCGCAGCAAGGTTCGGCGTCCGGGGGCGTCGGCCTCGCCCACCGCCAGGTACGCCGAGGCGGCGGCCCAGCTCAGCCAGCCGGCGGCGCGCAGGTTGGCGGTGGAGCCGAACGGGGCGGTCAGGGTCAGCGTGGCACCGCCGGTGGCCCGTAGCCGGGCGGACAGCCGGGCGAGTCGGTCCGCCTCGGCGTCGGCGAGTGCGCGCGGCAGGCCGGGTGGACCGCCGAGTGCGTCCACCGGGCGGAGGGTGGGTCGGTCGCTGCGGGCCAGTTCGACGGTGACCGGTGTGTTGTCCGGCAGCCACCCCCGCAGCCGGTGCAGCCGGGCGTCCTGGTCGATCCAGAGGCGGAGCGGCCGGCCCGGTGCGGCACCGCTGGCCGGGGCGTCCGCGGCGGGGCCGGACGGGGGCGCGGGCACGGGTGTGTCGAGGATGTCGACCGGACTGCCGTCCACGGTGTCCCGGCCCACCCAGCGGGCCGTCACGGGCGCGGCGTCGGTGCGGTCCGCGGTCAGCCCGAGGAGCAGATCGCGTACGGCGGCCACGCCGCGCCCGGCGGGTGGCTCCCGCAACCGCCAGCGGTCGGCCGGGGGCACCAGCGGCGGCGGGGCGGACGCCGTGGCCGGGTCGGGCCGGACCACCACCGCCGACCGGGTGGCCTGGACCAGTCCCTGCTCGGTGCCCGCGTGCGGCCCGTGCACACTCAGGTAGACCAGCGGCCGGGCCCAGTCGACCCAACCCACCAGTTCGGTGGCGGCCCGGCCCGTACCGATGGTGACGCGCACCCCGGCGCGGACGTCCCGCTGGTTGGTCACCCGCATCGCCGCCAGGCGGTCGGCCTCGGCCGGGGTGAGCGCCCGGGCGGGGTCGGTCGGCCGGGGCGACCAGCTCAACAACGCGGCGACCAGGGCCGCCGCCGAGACGACGGCGGTGACCCCGAGCGCGACGAGTGCGGCCCGCCGCCGGGTTGGCCGCTCCGGCGGGTCGCCGCTGTCGTCCGGGTCGTGGTCGTCCGGCGGTGCCGCCTGAATACGGGTCCCGACCGGCCGGCCGCCGGCATCCCGGTCCGCCCGCCGCCGGCCCCGGGTGGTCCCGGCCCGAGTCCCGGCGACGGGGCGGGAGCGCCGGTGGCCGCGACCGGGTTCGCGTGGCGGGGCGGCGGCCGAACGCGCCGGTGGCGCGGCGGCCGGATCCTCGGGCGGTACGACGGTCGGGCTCTCGGGCTTTGCGGCTGTGGGGCGCCCAGGTGGCGTGGTCGGGCTCTCAGGCTTTGCGGCGGCGGGGCTCCCGGGCGGCGTGGTGGCCTGGCGCTCCGGTGGCGTGGCGGCCGAACGGGTCGGTGTGGTGGCCGGGGGCACGGGCGAGGTGTCGGCCGGGTCGGTGCGGGCGGCGTCGGTGGGCAGCGGCCCGGCATCGGATGACGGTGTGCGCCGGGACCGCCGCCCGCGAGAGGTCTCCACAAGTGGAGAACGCGGCTGCGAGGATCGGGTGACGAGTAAGGGCGCTCGCGGCGGCCGGTCAGCGCCTCCAGCGCGACCACGTCGGTGCGCACGCCGGTCGTCCCGGGTGCCGCGACCTCGTGCCGGGGGCGGCCGGGCCCTGGAAGGGCGGCCACCGGCCCGGTCGGCCGCCGCGAGCGGCCTACGGTAGGAGCGTAGCCGCGCGAGTTGGGCCACACAATGGGAATATCGAAGCAGGTCTCGGACCTGCGGCGGTGGGGCCGGAACTGTCGGACCTCGGGCGTACCGTTGAGGCCATGGCGCTCGACATTCCCCGGCTCGACGGCCGCTTCCAGGTCGTCAGCGAGTTCCAGCCGGCCGGCGACCAGCCGGCGGCCATCGACGAGCTTGAGCGTCGCGTACGGTGCGGCGACCGTAACACGGTGCTGCTCGGCGCGACCGGCACCGGCAAGAGCGCCACCACGGCGTGGCTGGTCGAGCGGCTGCAACGGCCGACCCTGGTGCTCGCGCCCAACAAGACCCTCGCCGCCCAGCTCGCCAAGGAGTTCGGCGAGCTGCTCCCGCACAACGCGGTGGAATACTTCGTCTCCTACTACGACTACTACCAGCCCGAGGCGTACATCCCGCAGACCGACACCTACATCGAGAAGGACTCCTCGATCAACGAGGAGGTCGAGCGGCTGCGACACTCGGCGACCATGTCGCTGCTCACCCGCCGCGACGTCATCGTGGTGGCGACCGTCTCGGCGATCTACGGCCTGGGCACCCCGGAGGAATACCTGGACCGTGCCGTCCGGGTGGCCGTCGGTCAGGAGCTGGACCGCGACCAGCTGCTGCGCCGGCTGGTCGACATCCAGTACACCCGCAACGACATGGCGTTCCAGCGGGGCACCTTCCGGGTCCGCGGTGACACGCTGGAGATCATCCCGGCGTACGAGGAGCTGGCCGTCCGGATCGAGCTCTTCGGTGACGAGATCGAGAAGCTCTACTATCTCAACCCGCTCACCGGGGACGTGGTCCGCGAGGCCGACCAGCTGATGATCTTCCCGGCCACCCACTACGCGGCCGGGCCGGAGCGGATGGAGCGGGCGATCCGCGACATCGAGACCGAGCTGGGCGAGCGGCTGGCCGAGCTGGAGCGGCAGGGCAAGCTGCTGGAGGCGCAGCGGCTGCGGATGCGCACCACGTACGACATCGAGATGATGCGGCAGGTCGGCTTCTGCTCCGGCATCGAGAACTACTCCATGCACATCGACGGCCGGTTGCCCGGCAGCCCGCCGCACTGCCTGCTTGACTACTTCCCTGACGACTTCCTCACCGTCGTGGACGAGTCGCACGTGACCATCCCGCAGATCGGCGGCATGTACGAGGGCGACGCCTCCCGCAAGCGGATGCTGATCGACCACGGCTTCCGGCTGCCCAGCGCGGCCGACAACCGGCCGCTGCGCTTCGACGAGTTCCTCGAGCGGGTCGGCCAGATGGTCTTCCTGTCCGCCACCCCCGGCCCGTGGGAGCTGGAGCAGGCCGAGGGCGAGTTCGTCGAGCAGGTGATCCGGCCCACCGGTCTGGTCGACCCCGAGGTCATCGTGAAGCCCACCAAGGGGCAGATCGACGACCTCATGCACGAGATCAGGCTGCGCACCGAGCGGGACGAGCGGGTGCTGGTCACCACCCTGACCAAGAAGATGGCCGAGGACCTGTCGGACTACCTCCTGGAGAGCGGCATCCGGGTGCGCTACCTGCACTCGGAGGTCGACACGCTGCGCCGGGTGGAGCTGCTGCGCGAGCTGCGCAAGGGCGACTACGACGTGCTGGTCGGCATCAACCTGCTCCGGGAGGGCCTCGACCTGCCGGAGGTCTCCCTGGTGGCGATCCTCGACGCCGACAAGGAGGGCTTCCTGCGCAGCGGTCGGTCGCTGATCCAGACCATCGGCCGGGCCGCCCGTAACGTCTCCGGCCAGGTCCACATGTACGCCGACAAGATCACCCCGTCGATGGCGGACGCGATCGATGAGACCAACCGGCGCCGGGCCAAGCAGATCGCGCACAACGAGGCGCACGGGATCAGCCCGGAGCCGCTGCGCAAGAAGATCCACGACATCCTCGACGACATCTACCGCGAGGCGGAGGACACCGAGAGCACCCGCGTCGGCGGGGCCGCCCGGCAGCTGTCCCGGGGCAAGGCGCCGGTCAAGGAGACCCGCAGCCGTGGTCGGGGCGGCGCCGCCACCCCGTCCCGGGAGGGGATGGCCCGGGCCGACCTGGCCAACCTCATCCAGGAGCTCAACGAGCAGATGCTCGCCGCCGCGCGGGAACTGCAGTTCGAGCTGGCCGCCCGGATCCGGGACGAGATCGCCGATCTCAAGAAGGAACTGCGCGGGATGGACGTTGCCGGCGTGAAGTGAGGGGCGGGTCGGGAATGGACGGGGTGCTGACCGAGGCGGTCGTCGGCCTGCCCGACCCCCGGCTGCACCCGTACGTGGACCGCTACCTCGGCTACCGCGAGCAGGCGGCCCAGCCCCTGGTACGCCGCGAGGTGGCCGGCGCCTTCGTGGTGCTGATCCTCGGCTGGGGTGCCCCGCTCGACGTCATCGATCCCCGTGCCGTCGAGCGCGGCGCGTACGGGGTGAACGCGTTCCTGGCCGGGCCGTTCGACGCATACTGCACCACGCGTACGGTGGGGGAGGGCGCCGGGGTGCAGGTGCTGCTGACGCCGCCGGCCGCGCGCCGGGTGCTCGGGCTGCCGCTGGGCGAGGTGACCAACCAGGCGGTGCCCGCCGACCGGCTCGCCGGTTGGCTGGCGAGGCTACGCGACGAGCTGGCCGACGCCCCCGACTGGGCGGGACGCTTCGCCCGGCTCGACGCGGCCCTCGCCGCCCGGCTGGCCGCGACCGGGCCGGTCGACCCGCGGTTGCTGCAGGCCTGGCGGCTGATCGCCGGCAGCGGAGGCGCTGCCGCTGTCGGGGCGTTGGCCGGCGAGGTCGGCTGGAGCCGCCGGCACCTGGCCGCCCGGTTCCGACGGGAGTTCGGCCTGCCGCCGAAGACTGTCGCCCGGCTGGTGCGCTTCCAGCGGGCGTACGCGACGCTGGGCCGCGAGCTGACCGGCCCGCCCGGGCCCGGTGCGGCGCCGACCGGCGGGGCGGGCCCGCCAGCGGGCCGGCACGGCGGGCCGGGGTGGGCGGAGTTGGCCGTGCGCTGCGGCTACTTCGACCAGTCGCATCTGATCCGTGACTTCCGGGAGTTCGCCGGGGGCACCCCCGAGGCGTTGGCTCGCCCGAGGTCACATTCGTCCAATCCCAGCTGACCGGCCCGCCGGCAGACTCGGCGCATGCGAAGCATCTACCCGGTCTTCCGGTACGCCGACGCCCAGGCCGCCATCGACTTTCTCCGGTCCGCGTTCGACCTCACCGTGCACGAGGTGCACGAGGGTCCCGACGGGACGGTGCGACACGCCCAACTCGGCTACGGCGACAGCCTCGTCATGCTGGCCACCGGGCCGGCGCCGGCGTCCCGGCCGGCCGACGACGACTACCGCGTCTACGTGGCCGTGGACGACGTCGACGCCCACCACGAGCGGGCCCGGGCGGCCGGCGCGGAGATCGTCCGGCCGCCCTTCGACACCGACTACGGCTCCCGCGACTATGTCGCCCGGGACCCGGCCGGGCTGGTCTGGTCGTTCGGCACGTACCGGCCCTGATCCGCCGGGGCGGCAACCCGATCGGCCGGCCGGGGCCGTGCCGACCGCACCCGGTCGTCCGGAAGCGGGCGGGGCGCAAGGTCGATTGCACTACGCAAGCGAGGTATTGCTCTGTGTGATGGCGATGCGTACGCTCCCACGGTGGGAGGCTCGTATGCCGTTGTCAGCAAGTCCTGTCGTCCGGCGGGCGCGGCTCGGCGCGGAGTTGCGCCGGCTGCGACGCCGGCAGTCGCTCACTCTGGGGCAGGTCTGTGGCCGGCTCGGCTGGGCGTCCACGTCCAAGCTGTCCCGCATCGAGCTGGGCCAGAGCCGGCCGGACCTGGCCGACGTGCTCGACCTGCTCGACGTCTACGAGGTGCCGCCCGGCCAGCGGGACGAGCTGATCGTCATCGCCCGGGACGCCGCCACCGGCCGGGCCTGGTCCCGGGCCCTCGGCGAGATGGGGGAGCGCCAGCGGGCGTACGCGGAGCTGGAGGCGGGCGCCGCCCGCATCGTCGAGTACCAGCCCGCCCTTGTGCCCGGGCTGCTCCAGACCCCGGCGTACGCCCGCCTGCGGGTCACCGCCGGGGCGCTGCTGCACGAGGGCGTGGACGTGGAGGCGGACGTACGGGGCCGCGCGGTGCGCCAGGAGGTGCTGCGCCAGCCGGACCCGCCCCGCTACACCGCCCTGCTCGACGAGCGGGTCTGCGACCCGGGCGGCGCGCCGGCCGATGTCTGGCGGGACCAACTGCGACACCTGGTCGCCCTCGCCGACCGGCCGCACGTCACCATCCGACTGCTGCCCCGGGACGCCGCCCTCCATGCCGATGTCCATCCGTTGAACGCCTTCTCCTACTATGCGTACCCGGATCCGGCCGATCCCCGCACGGTGCTGGTGGAGACCCTCACCACCGACCTGCGGCTGGTCGACGAGGCCGACGTCGCCCGCTACGGGCGGCTGGTCGACTGGCTGCTCGCTGCGGCGCTGTCGGTGGACGAGAGCGTGGAGCTGCTGGCGCGCCGCCTCGGGCCGGCATTCGTGCCCCGCCCACGCGAGTCGCGCGACACGCTGGCCGCCGAGCCGCCCTACGCTGCGGTCCCCGAGTCGCGCGACGCTCCGGTCCCCGACTGAGCGGCCGGGGCGCGCCCGGGGTGGGTGTCAGCGGTGCCGCTGGAAGCCGCCAATTGGCCGCTGGCCGGACCCGCGACGGAATATCCCCGCGCGGCCACCGGGCCCGGCGCCCCCGAATGCCGTCGGGACCGGTGGCCGGCGCGTCGCGCGCAATCTATGCGAGGGGTACGACAGCTGAAGGAATGGCGGGCTAATTGCTCCACGAACTCGCCCGGCTGGGGATGCTCTCCGTCGCACGCTGTCGGGCTGAGGTCGCAAACAACTCACCCGCTGCCCGCCCCGCCCGTCCGCGCTGATGTCGTAGGCGACTCAGCTCCAGAGCGGGCCGTCAGGTGTGCGTCCGCCCGGTCGGCCGGGTGTGGCGGGGGTTGGAGGTGGGGCGTGGACGAGGGAGGTCAGCCCCCGCTCAGGCCGGTACGTCGAGGAAGTGCTCGACGCGCGGCGGGTTGGCGAAGTGCGGGCCGATCAGTGCACGCCACTGCTGGAACCGCTCACTCTGTCGGAAGTTGACGTCGTGCGCCTCGACCGAGTCCCACTCCACCAGCAGCACGAACCGCGACGGCGACTCGACACCCCGGGTCATCCGCACCGAGCGGCAGCCGTCGGTGCCGCAGAGGATCGGGTGCGCCTGCGCGTACGCGGCGGCGAAGGCGTCCTCTTGTCCGGGTGTCACGTCGATCAGCGCGACCTCAAGAACCATGCCCGAAGCCTTGCACGCCGGCCGCGGTGACGTGCGCCCCGGGGTGGTGGGTGTCCGAGGAGCGAGCGTGGCAGGACATCTAGCCTCCTAGGATGACCTGCGGATTGAGGTCCGCCGGACACCCGGAACGTGATTTCCTCGCGAATCCTGGCCCCCGGAGATGCGCTGAGCGGGCCTGATGGTGAACAATGGCGCCCGAGGAGGGGAGTATTCCCCCGCGACGGAGTCGTCAGCACGGAAGATCACCGGTCCCCGGTGATACGACCCGGCTCCGTCGGTCAGCGGCCCGGTCCTCGGGTCGGTGGCGGAAGAGACCTCCGACAGTCACCAGAGTCAGCGTAGACGCACCCCGGACCCTCACAGGGCGTACGGTGTGCCCGACGCTGCGTGCCTGCCGGAGGATCAAATTGAACGTGTCCGGATTGGTGTGGGCCGGAACCCTTGTCGCGTTGATCGCGGTCCTGCTCGCCGACCTCTTCATCATCGGTCGGCGCCCGCACGAGCCCAGCGTCCGTGAGTCGACCCTGTGGGTCGGCTTCTACGTCGGGCTGGCCCTGCTCTTCGGCGGCGGGCTCTGGCTCGCCGCCGGACCCAGCATCGCCGGCCAGTTCTACACCGGCTGGCTCACCGAGTACAGCCTCTCGGTGGACAACCTCTTCGTCTTCGTGATCATCATGGCCCGCTTCGCGGTGCCCCGGCAGTATCAGCAGAAGGTGCTGCTCATCGGCATCCTGCTGGCGCTGGTCATGCGGGGTGGCTTCATCGCCGCCGGTGCCGCGCTGATCTCCCAGTTCTCCTGGGTCTTCTACCTCTTCGGCGCGTTCCTGATCTACACCGCGATCAACCTGGCCCGGCAGGGCGAGCCCAACGAGGACGAGTTCAGCGAGAACGTGCTGATCCGGTGGAGCCGCAAGGCGCTGCCGCTGTCCCAGCACTACGACGGCGCGCGGATGACCACCCGCGAGAACGGGCATCGACGGTTCACCCCGATGCTGATCGTGAT
Source organism: Micromonospora sp. SL1-18 (assembly GCF_047921505.1). NCBI lineage: Bacteria > Bacillati > Actinomycetota > Actinomycetes > Micromonosporales > Micromonosporaceae > Micromonospora > Micromonospora sp. SL1-18. Next base: position 28,460 of record NZ_JBLROA010000047.1, read on the forward strand.
GATCGCGATCGGTACCACCGACCTGATCTTCGCCCTCGACTCGATTCCGGCGATCTTCGGCATCACCCAGGAGCCGTACCTGGTCTTCACCGCGAACGTGTTCGCGTTGATGGGGCTCCGACAGCTCTACTTCCTGCTCGGCGGGCTGCTGGACCGGCTGATCTACCTCAGCTACGGCCTGGCCGTGGTGCTCGGCTTCATCGGCGTGAAGCTGGTCCTGGAGGCCCTCGCCGGCAACAACCTGCCGTTCGTCAACGGCGGCCAGCCGGTGGCCTGGGCCCCGCACATCCCGATCTGGCTGTCGCTGACCGTCATCCTCGGCACCCTGTTGCTCGCGACCGCCGCCAGCCTGATCAAGTCGTCCTGGGACCGGCGCCGCGAGCTGGCCGAGGCCCGACGCTGACCGCGTGGTGAAGGGGTGCTTCCCCGACCGGGGAAGCACCCCTTCACGGGTACGGGGTCAGACGACGCGGTGGGCGGCGACGAGCGTAGCCTCCCGGTCCGGCGGGAGCCGCTCCTCCACCACCCCGCGCTGGATGTAGCAGGCGTGCACCATCCGCCGGACCTCCCCGTGCGGCTCACTGCTGACGATGCCGATGTGGTGGATCCGGCGCCCCGGCCGGGCGAAGAAGTAGAGGTCGCCGGGGCGCTCCTCGCCCGGCGCCAGGGGAGTGGTCGCCTCGGCCTGGTCGTCGGCGTCGCGGGGAAGGGTCACCCCGTACCGCCGCCAGGACAGGTGCACCAGACCGGAGCAGTCGATGCCGTGGCTGGAGACGCCACCCCAGATGTAGACCAGGTCGCGCAGCCGCTCGGCGACGGCGAGCACCTCCTTGGCCTCCGGCCGCTCGGTGGGCAGCGGCACGACGTCGCCCTCGGGTGCCCATAGCGGGTCGGCCCGGCCGGGCACGTGGACCGGCCGCCACCCGCCCACCGGCCGGCCGGCGGGGGTGAGGCGGGTGCCGAGGACCACGGCGGGCACCGCCACCGGGCCGTCCGGGGCGGAGCGCAGCGCGGTGAGCGCGGCGTCGACCACCAGCGGGGCGGTCGACGGGGTTTCGGGCGCGGGGGTCAGCTGGGCGGCGGGCAGCCAGCCGGGGTAGCCCCGGTGGTCGAGCTTGCCGGCAGGCTGTTCGAGGGCGACCACGTGGACCCAGCCGTCCGCGCGTACCTCGGTGACGAGCACCCGTTCGCCGAGCAGCAGCTGGCTGAGCACACACTCGCCGACCCGCTGGTCGCGGTCCATGCCGGCGATCCAGGCGGCGATGTCCGGCGCGTCGGCCAGGGCGGGGTGGTCGACCGGGCGGACCGCCTCCGGGGCGGCCCAGAGGGTCGCCACCGGAACCCGGACGAGGGCCTCGTGGCCCGGTTGCAGCTCCATGTCGACCCCCACCTCGCGCCCTCTGGCGCGAGCCTATGAAAAATTTCGCCAGCCATCAACCACGCGGCTGAATCTAAACTTCACTCACGTCGGTGATGCCCAGGCCGGGCGCGTCCGGCAGCAGCACGCTCGCGCCGTCGTACCGGATCCCGCCGCGCACCGGCGACCGGGCCAGCCACCAGGCGGCGTCGAGGTCCGAGACGGCACTGGTCCCGTACGCGGCGACCAGGCTGGCCGCGGCGCCCACGCCCACCGGGCTCTCCATCATCGAGCCGACGATCGTGCCCATCCCATGGGCGGCGGCCAGGTCGAGCAGTGTCCGGGCGGTGTGCAGGCCGCCGCACTTGGCCAGCTTGACGTTCACCATGTCGGCGGCCCGGCGGCGGATCACCTCGACCAGGTCGCGGACGTCGAAGACCGACTCGTCGGCGAGGATCGGCAGGTCGACCCGGTCGCTGACCCAGGCCAGGCCGTCCAGGTCCCGGCGGTGGACCGGCTGTTCGACCAACTCGACGTCGAGCCCGGCGTCCTCGATGCCGCGGATGACCCGGACCGCCTCGCGTGGCGTCCAGCCCTGGTTGGCGTCCAGCCGGATGCGTACGTCCGGGCCGACCGCGGCGCGGACCGCGCGTACCCGGTCGAGGTCGCCCCCGGCGTCGGTGCCGACCTTCAGCTTGAGCACGGTGAACCCCTCGGCCCGGCGCTGGCTCGCGGCGGCGGCCAGGTCCACCGCGTCGCCGGCGGCCAGGGTGACGTCCGTCGGCACGCGAAGCGTGGTGCCGCCGAGCAGCCGTACCAGCGGTACGCCGAGGCGCCGCGCGGCCAGGTCGTGCAGGGCGACGTCAACGGCGGCCTTGGCGGACTCGTTGCCGACCGCCGCGCGGCGTACCTCGGCGCAGCGGGCCTGGAGGTCGTCGGCGTCCCGGCCGGTCAGCGCGGGCGCGAGGAGGTCACGGACGCATGCCTCGGCGCCGGCGATGGACGCCCCGGTGACCTGCCAGACCTGCGGGGCCTCGCCGAACCCGGATCGCCCGTCGGCGTCGATCACCTCGACGACCAGTGTGTCCACCGTGGTCGTGCGGCGCAGTGCGGTGACGAACGGGGTGTGTAAGGGGGCGGAGAGCCGGTGGGTGCGTACCGCGGCGATCGTCATGTGGGGCACCCTATACGCAGGTTGCCGAGGACTGGGGAGGGCCGATGGCGGAACGGGACTGGGCACTGGTGGGCGCGCCGAACGCCCGTGACCTGGGTGGCCTGCTCGCGGCGGACGGGCGGCGGGTGCGCGCCGGTCGGTTGATCCGCACCGCCGCCCTGGGCCGGCTCACCGACGAGGACCTGCCGGTGCTGGGCAAGCTGGCTCCCGCCTGCGTGGTCGACCTGCGGCACGCCACCGAGCAGGCGGTCGCCCCGTCGGACCGTCTCGTCGGGGAGCCGCGGGTGGCGCACCTGCCGGTGTACGACCCGGCCCACCCGGTCTTCACGTACGTCTCGGCGGTGCTGCTCGGTCACGACCTGGGCGCGTACGACGCGTTGGTTCGGGAGGGCATGCCGGCGGTGATGGCCGCGATCTACCGGTGGTTCGTCACCGGGGAGTCGGCCCGGGTCGGGTTCGGCGCGGCGGTGCGGTTGGCTGCCGACGGGGCGAATCTGCCGCTGTTGTTCCACTGTTCGGCCGGCAAGGACCGGACCGGCTGGCTGTCGGTGGTGCTGCTGACCGCGCTCGGGGTGGACGAGGCTGCGATCCGGGCCGACTACCTGCGGCACAACGAGTTGACCGAGAGCCTGCGCGAGGTGCTGCTCGAGGCGATGATCCGCCAGCGGCCGGACCTGGACCCGGCGGTCGCGCGACCGCTGCTGGAGGTGCGGCCGGAGTATCTGGACGCCGCGTACGACGAGGTGCGGCGGGTGCACGGCTCGTTCGGGGCGTACCTGCGGGACGGGTTGGGGGTGACCGACGGGACGGTCGCCGCGTTGCGCGCCAACCTGCTGGAGTGAGCGTCGGCCCCGCCGGCGCGTGGCGGCGGGGCCGACGCCCGAGTCAGTCGGTCAGCTCGTGCCGGGACTCCCACACCTGGGCGGAGATGTTGGCGATCAGCCGACAGGCATCGTCGGCTTCCTCGCCGCTCGGGCCGCCGTCGGCCAGCTCGGTGGTGGTGCAGACGACGACCGTGTACGGCGGGGCGTCGGCCGGGAAGACCACGCCGGCGCCGTGCCGGAGGCCGCGTATCCAGCCGTTCTTGTGCGCGATCCGGGTGCCCTCGGGCAGCCCGGCGGCGAGGTCATCGCGGTGTTCCTGGGCGAACAGCACGTCCAGCATGGACGCGCAGCCGGCCGGGGAGGCCAGGGGGCCGGGCCGGCGCGCGCCGAGGGCCAGCTCGCCGAGCAGGGCGGCCAGGTCGGCGGTGGTGACCATGTTGTCGATGCCGGCGTCCCGGGCCGCGTAGTCCTCGATGCCCCGGCCGGTGACGCTGTGCCGCGCCCCGGCGAGCGCCCACGCCTCGGCCACCGCGGGCAGTCCGACGTGGCCGATGACGATGTTGGTGGCCAGGTTGCTGGAGCGGACGATCATGCGGTCCGCGAGCCAGCGCAGGGGTGCGGTGCCGCCGACCCGCGCCCACACCGCGTTGTCGGTGTCGTCGTAGCTCTGGTCGCAGCCGTATCGGGGTGCGCCCGGTGCGGCGGAGTCGAAGCCGTTGTGCACGGGGACCGGGGCGTCCAGGTCCAGCCGCCCGGCCTCGGCGGCGCGGTACAGCGCCACCAGCACGGCTGCCTTCATCGTGCTGGCCGCGTAGTGGGTGGCGTCGGGCAGGCGGGTCCACGTGGGCCGGGCGCCCAGCCGGCCCACGTACGCGGAGATGGTGCCGGGCACCTTGTCGAGGTGCGCGTCGAGATCCTCCCAGGTCATGCCGGTGACCGTAGCGGATCACCGCCATCGGTGGGGCTACGGCCAGGCTGGCCTGCGGAGATGACGACCGCCAACGCCGTGCTCGGCGAGGTGGGGGCGGAAACGGTGGAGCCCGGGCCGCCGGGGGGCGGTCCGGGCTCCGGATGGGCGGTGATCAGCCAGCGTGCTTGCGGCGGGCGGCGAGGCGGCCGCGCTGGGTCTGGTCGAGGAGCACCTTGCGGATACGCACCGCGGCCGGGGTCACCTCGACGCACTCGTCCTCGCGGCAGAACTCGAGGGCCTGCTCCAGCGACAGCTTGCGCGGCGGGATCAGCTTCTCGGTCTCCTCCGCGGTCGAGGAGCGCATGTTGGTGAGCTTCTTCTCCTTGGTGATGTTGACGTCCATGTCGTCGGAGCGGGAGTTCTCTCCGACGATCATGCCCTCGTACACCTCGGTGCCGGGCTCGACGAAGAGCTGGCCGCGCTCCTGGAGGTTGGTCATGGCGAACGCGGTGACCGCGCCCGAGCGGTCGGCGACCAGCGAGCCGGTGCCCCGGGTACGCAGCTCGCCGAACCACGGCTCGTACGACTCGAAGACGTGGTGGAGGATGCCGGTGCCCCGGGTCTCGGTGAGGAACTCGGTGCGGAAGCCGATCAGGCCGCGGGCCGGGACCAGCCATTCCATCCGGATCCAGCCGGTGCCGTGGTTGACCAGTTGTTCCATCCGGCCCTTGCGGGTGGCCAGCAGCTGGGTGATCGCGCCGAGGTACTCCTCGGGGGCGTCGATGGTCAGCCGCTCGACCGGCTCGCAGGTCTTCCCGTCGATCTCCCGGGTGACCACCTGCGGCTTGCCGACGGTCAGCTCGTACTGCTCGCGGCGCATCTGCTCGACCAGGATCGCCAGCGCCAGCTCGCCGCGGCCCTGCACCTCCCAGGCGTCGGGGCGTTCGGTGGGCAGCACCCGCAGCGAGACGTTGCCGATCAGCTCCTTGTCGAGGCGGTCCTTGACCATGCGTGCGGTGACCTTGGCGCCCTTGACCCGGCCGACCAGCGGCGAGGTGTTGGTGCCGATGGTCATCGAGATGGCCGGCTCGTCGACGGTGATCAGCGGCAGCGGGATCGAGTTCTCCGCGTCGGCCAGCGTCTCGCCGATCATGATCTCCGGGATGCCGGCGACGGCGATGATGTCGCCCGGCCCGGCGGACTCGGCCGGCTTGCGTTCCAGGCCCTCGGTCATCAGCAGCTCGGAGATGCGGACCCGCTGGGTGCTGCCGTCGGTGCGGCACCAGGCCACCGTCTGGCCCTTGTTGATGGTGCCCTGCCGGACCCGGCACAGCGCCAGCCGGCCGAGGAACGGCGAGGCGTCGAGGTTGGTGACGTGCGCCTGCAGCGGCGCGTCCTCCTCGTACGCGGGCGGCGGGATGGTGTCGAGCAGGGTGCGGAACAGCGGCTCCAGGCTGTGGCTGTCCTGCGGGACCGCGCCGTCGGCGGGCTGGGTGAGGGAGGCGATGCCGTCGCGGGCGCAGGCGTAGATGATCGGGAAGTCGATCTGCTCCTCGTCGGCGTCCAGGTCGAGGAAGAGCTCGTAGGCCTCGTCCACGACCTCCTTGATCCGGGCGTCGGGCCGGTCCACCTTGTTGATCACCAGGATGATCGGCAGTCGGGCCTTGAGGGCCTTGCGGAGCACGAACCGGGTCTGGGGCAGCGGGCCCTCGCTGGCGTCGACCAGCAGGATCACGCCGTCGACCATGGTCAGGCCGCGCTCGACCTCGCCACCGAAGTCGGCGTGGCCGGGGGTGTCGATGATGTTGATGGTGACCGGCTCGGACCCGTCCGCCGGCAGGTACCGCACGCCGGTGTTCTTGGCGAGGATGGTGATGCCCTTCTCCCGCTCGAGGTCCATCGAGTCCATGACCCGCTCGGTGACCTCACCGCGGGCGCCGTAGGCGCCGGCCTGCCGCAACATGGCGTCGACCAGGGTCGTCTTGCCGTGGTCGACGTGGGCGATGATGGCGACGTTGCGGAGGTCGGTGCGTAGCTGCATACCCTCCATACTCCTGTCTGCGGTTGCCGTGGGACGCCGCGGGGTCACCCCCGAGATCGCCCGGTTCTCTACCGAAACTGCTGTCCCGACCGGTTCAGCGACTGGCCCGCCGGCCCTGGACGGGCCGTGCCCGAGCCGCGGGCGTGGCTGCCGGGCCCACCGGCCCCGCTGATCTACCTGGTCGCCGCGATGATCGGTCGCGGGCGAGACCGCGTGATCTTCGGACTGCTGGTGCCGGGCGGGGCGACCGGTGCTGCTGGTCGGCTTCCTAGCGTACGCGGGCGCCGCGGCTCGTTCGGCGCTGCTGGCGGTGGCGGCTGTCGTGGTGATCGGAGACACACTCTCGTTCCGCGTCGACCGCTGGTCAGGGCGCCCTCGTGGGGTGCCCGTGCCGGCCGGGCCGACACCGGGCCGGGCAGGCGCGCGGTGGCCGCGTTCGTCCCGGACGTCAGCCGCGTGCCCCCAGCGGGCCATTGATCCTTGCTAGGGTGCGGCGGGCAACCGCGGGGGAGGGGTTTGATGCGACGGGGAATCGGCCGATGGACCACGGCGACCGCTGTGCTGCTGCTGGCGGTGGGGCTCACCGGATGCGGCGGCGAGGAACGCCCGTCCCAGGAGGTGGCGGTCGGGCTGCCCGGCGAGGTGCCCGTCGACGCCGCGGCCGACAAGCCGAACGGGGCGCCACCGGCGGCGGTCGAGAAGATGGGTGTGGCGCCCAGCGGCAAGCCGAGTCCGAGCGCCACGCCGACGGGGAAGCCCAAGCCGAAGCACACCCGGACGGCGGCCGGGCCGCTGCCCAAGCCGAAGCCGCCGACGGAGACGAAGGTCCCGCCGGCGCGGCCGAAGCCGGCGCCCAGCAGTTGCAAGCCGAGCTACCGGGGCACCGAGGCGACCCGTAGCCAGGTGAAGGCGGCGCTGTCGGACGCGGCCGCGAAGCAGTACTGGCCGACCTCGGCGCCCGACATCAAGATCCCGCTGAACCTGGTCAAGGCCACCGCCTGGCAGGAGAGCGGTTGGCAGTCCAACATCGTGGCCTGCGACGGTGGCATCGGGCTGATGCAGGTCATGCCCGCCACCGCGGACTGGATGAACCAGCGCTTCGGCGAGTCGTACGACATCAACGCCTACCGGGACAACGCGTACCTGGGTGCGAACTATCTCGCCTGGCTCACCAAGTACATCGGGGACATGTACTTCGAGTCGGACTACCGGTTGAACGCCTCGCTGTGCACGTCCGAGCTGAACTCGTGCCTGCTCAACGCGGTCATCTCGGCGTACAACTACGGGCACGACGCGGTGGCCCGGGAGGGCGAGCCCCTGGCCATCCCGAACCCGCAGTACGTGCGCAACGTGCGGGCGCTGATGACCGAGTGCGAATGCCTCAGCTACTGACCTGACGTGCCGAGAGGGGCCCCGGCGGGCGATCGCCGGGGCCCCTCTCGGCACGTCAGGTCAGTCCCGGGCGTCGGCCGGCTCGGCGGGCACCGCTTAGCGCCCTGGGCACTGCCGTCACTCTTCGTGCTGAACGGCCGGAGATCCCGCACGCCCCGCGTATCCCGTCGGCCAGGGCGCTCCCGCTCGCACGGCCGCTGTCCACAGGTTCCTCATAGTTCCAGATAGTGCCTCTGACCTGGGCAAATTTTTGTCTGCATGGATATTCTCGGGACAGGTGCACGGTGCCGTGCACCACTGTCCGAGCCGGACGCGTCCGGGATCAGGCGACGCTACATGGAGTGACCGCGTGCCCGGCCAGGTTGACGACCCGGAAGGGAGATCCCATGACCCGAGCCCCGGAAAACCTGTTGGCCGTCCGCGATTTGCTGCTCACCTACCTCAACGTCAACAAGAACGCCGTTATCAGCGACGCTCTCGAACCGGGCGAGGTCGGCATCGTCGGCGATGCCAACCACAAAGGCGGATATCACTGCGGCTCCGACCGGGTGGTGCCGAACGACTACTCGGTGGTGGAGTCCACCCGGGACTCCTCCGGGCTGACCCTCGACGCGTCCGCCCTGGACGTGGGCATGTTCACGGTCAAGTCCGGCGGTGCCACGCACGACCTGCGCAACTTCTCCACCTGGTGCGTGGCGCAGTGCGTCGCCGGTACCGCCGACACCCAGGACATCAGGGAGATCATCTACTCCCCGGACGGCAAGACCGTGAAGCGGTGGGACCGGCTGAAGAAGCGCAGCACCGGCGACAGCAGCCACCTGATCCACACCCACTTCAGCTTCTTCCGCGACTCCACCAAGGCGAACCGGGACCAGACCCCGCTGTTCCGCCGCTACCTGACCACCATCGGACTCCTGGAGGACGACATGACCCCTGCCCAGGCCACGCAACTTGCCAACGTCGAGCGGATGCTCAACAAGCTGCTCAAGGCCAGCCTGGCCCCCGGACCTGACGGGCAGCCGGAGAACGCCGCCACCTGGTGGCTGCGGATGCTGGCCGACAACGCCGACCCGCTGACGGCCAAGTTTTACCCGCCGCAGAAGGACGGCAACTGGAAGCCCATCCCGGCGGGCCTGGTTCAGATCGCCGCGCAGATCGCCGCGACCCGGTCCGACATCGCCGCGTTGAGCGGCAAGAACCCCGCTGACTCTCAGGCGATCATCGCCGGGGTGCTCGCGGGCATGACGCCGGAGAAGATCGCCGCCGCGATCCCGCCGACGCTGGCCAAGGATGTCGCCGACGAGCTGTCGCGGCGGCTGGCCGCCTGACCGACTCGCGCGTCCCGGCAGCGCCCGCCCATCCGCTGCGCGGCCGACTCGTGGGCGTGCTCAAGGCCTACGGCCCGGTGTCGCCGGTCCGCAGATGGGCTGCGGCGGCGGTCGGAAACCCCGACCGCCGCCGCCGGCACGGAACTACAGCGGGTGGACGTTGTCCGCCTGCGGACCCTTCTGCCCCTGGGTCACCTCGAACTCGACCTTCTGGCCCTCCTGCAGCTCCCGGTAGCCGCCGGTCTGGATGGCCGAGTAATGGACGAACACGTCCGGCCCTCCGCCGTCCTGCTCGATGAAGCCGAAGCCCTTTTCCGAGTTGAACCACTTGACCGTGCCGGTTGCCATGCGTCTCTCCCTGTTCAAAGCGGGCGGGCACCGGCCGCGGCCGATGATCGCCCTGTACCTTCCCGACACTAACCGTCCGAACCAGGATCTGCTGGCGGAAGTGCCGGCGTGCCCCGTTAATAAGCTCAGAGCGGGAAAATCCCTCCGCGACGGGTCGACGCCCGGCATGCTTGCCCCGGTGAGGGAACCGACGGCGCTGGCCGAACTGGAACGGGAGATCGCCGTACCCGGCGGCGGCCCGGACCGCCTCCGGCTCGTCGCCGCGCCGTTCGTGCCCGAGGTACGGCTGCACCTCGCCGAGGACGCGATCCTCTGGTGGGCCCGGATGGAGGCGGCGGCCGGCCACCCGCTGGCGCCGCCGTACTGGGCCTCGGTCTGGGCCGGCGGTCAGGCGCTGGCCCGCCACCTGCTCGACCACCCCGAGCTGGCCGCCGGCCGGCGGGTGCTCGACCTGGCCGCCGGATCCGGGCTGGTGGCCATCGCCGCCGCGCTCGCCGGCGCCGAGCGGGTGGTCGCCAACGACATCGACCCGTACGCGGTCGCCGCCGTCACCGTCAACGCGCGGGCTAACCAGGTGGCCGTGGCGGCCAACGGCGACGACCTGTTGGACGCGACGGTCCGCACCGACCTGCTGCTGGCCGGCGACGTGCTCTACGAGGCGGGGTTGGCCGAGCGGGTGCTGCCGTTCCTGCAGCGGGCCGCCGACCGGGGCGCCGAGGTGCTGGTCGGCGACCCGGACCGGGGATACCTGCCACCCGGCCGGCTGGAGGTGGTGGCCAGCTACCCGGTGGCCACCACCGAGCCCGCGGTCGACTCCCCGGTACGCCGGGTCCAGGTGCTGCGCCCCCGCTGAGCGGTACGGCGGCTCAGGGCGTACGCACCATGCCGGCCGCGGCCGGCGGGGCGTTCCCCGCCGCCGCCCGGATTCGGGCAGCTCACCACCCGCGGGCCCGCCACTGCGGCAGCGCGGGCCGTTCGGCGCCGAGGGTGCTGTCCTTGCCGTGCCCCGGGTAGAACCAGGTCTCGTCCGGCAGCCGGTCGAACAGCTTGTGCTCGACGTCGTCGATGAGCTGCCCGAACCGTTCCGGGTCCTGGTCGGTGTTGCCGACCCCACCCGGGAAGAGGCTGTCGCCGGTGAACAGGTGCGGGATGCCCGACGGGTCCCGGTAGAGCAGCGCGATCGAGCCCGGGGTGTGTCCCTTGAGGTGGATCACCTCCAGGGCGCAGTCACCGACCGGGACCGTGTCGCCCTCGCGTAGCGGTTCGGCGTCGATCGGCAGCCCCTCGGCGTCGTCGGCGTGCACCAGCGGGCGGGCGCCGGTCTTGGCGACCACCTCCTCCAGGGCCACCCAGTGGTCCATGTGCCGGTGCGTGGTGGCCACCGCGGCCAGGCCGCCGTCGCCGACCAGGTCGAGCAGGCGGGGTGCCTCGTTCGCGGCGTCGATGAGCACCTGCTCGCCGCTGTCCCGGCAGCGCAGCAGGTAGGCGTTGTTGTCCATCGGCCCCACCGACACCTTGGTGATGGTGAGCCGGTCGAGCTCGCGGACGGCTGGCACGCCGCCGGGCGTGACATTTCCGGTGTAGGCCATGACGACGTCTATATCCATTCTGGCGGGGCCGGCAGGGGGCTCTCGGGGGTGACGGTGAGCACCTCGCCGGCGCTGCGGCCGATCAGCCACGCGGCCAGCTCCGACGCCGCGCCGGTGATCGTGGGCGCCCCCGCGGCCTCACCCACGACGATCTCGTGGCGGAAGCCGTCGAAGCGCAGCACCATCGCCGGCGCTTCCGGATTGTCGGCCAGCCCGGTCGCCACCTCGTGCAGCAGCCGCTGGGCGAACGCCTCCGGCCAGTCGGCCGGCCGGTAGCCGGCGACCAGGTCGACGTGGTGCACCTCGATCTCCCGCAGCCGCCACCAGGCCAGCATGGTCGCCGGCGACGGGCCGTGGCGGGTCTGCACGGTGGCCGCCCAGGCCTCGACCGGCATCGCGTCGACCGCCGCCGCGAACCGCTGCGCGCTGTGGCGCAGGTCGTCGAGGAGGTCGTCCGGCGGGCGGCCGGCCCCGGCCTCGATGTCGGCGGACCGGGCCTCGGCGCTGGCGTACATCGGGATGGGCTCGCCGGTGCGGGCGGCGGTGAGGAGGTTGACGAAGCCGTCGGCGTTGCGGGCCAGGTGGGTCAGCACATGGCCGCGGGTCCAGCCCGGCAGCAGGGACGCGGCGGCCACGTCCGCGGCGTCGAAGGCGGCGACGGTACGCAGCAGTCCGGTCGTGGCGTCGCCCACCGCCCCGGTCAGCAACAGCGGATCGCTGGTCACGGTGCCACCTCGGTTCGCGACTGCGGGGCTCGCAGGATCGGCTCACTCCTCGCGCTCACGCCCCGACCCTAGCCGTACGGGACCGCCGCGTCGCCGGGGAAATCGCTTTCGGCGCGTCGGCGGGCCCCCTACCGTCGGTCCGACGGCTTCAGGCCGCGGCGCGGCGTCAGGTCGCGCCGAGCTGAAGTCGTCGCAGAACGCGGCGCCGGAAGTCGGAGCGGAGGTGGTGAGCATGCCGGTCGTAGCACGCGTGTTCCGCCATGAACCCCCTCGACACCTCTGAGGATTCCATGACACTCGATCTGACCGCCCTCGGCTGGGACGCCGACCGGGCGGCGCACGTACGACGACACACCGATCACCGCCCGGGCCGGGTGGCCCGGGTCGACCGCGGGATCTGCACCGTGCTGCGACCCGAGGGGCCGGTGCGGGCCAGCCTGGGCGGGGTGGTGCTGGCCGCCGCGGCCCGGGACCTGGCCGCTCTGCCCTGCGCCGGCGACTGGGTGCTGCTGGCCACCTGGCCGGACGGGCCGGTCACCGTCGAGGCGGTGCTGCCCCGCCGTACCGCGCTGGTGCGGCGGACCGCCGGCAAGGACGCCAGCGGGCAGGTGCTCGCCGCCAACCTCGACGCCGCCGCGGTGGTCGAGCCGGTGCACCCCGAGCCGGACGCCGCACGCATCGAACGGCTGCTCTCCCTCGCCCACGAGTCCGGTGCGGAGCCGCTGCTCGTGCTCACCAAGTCGGACCTGGCGGCCGACCCGGCGGCCGTCGCCCGTCAGCTCGCCGCGCTGGCGCCCGGGGTGCCGGTGCTGCCGGTCAGTGCCGAGCAGGGCACCGGGCTGGACCCGCTGCGCCCGTACGTCGCGCCGGGGCGGACCCTCGGCCTGCTGGGGCCCTCCGGGGCGGGCAAGTCGAGCCTGGTCAACGCCCTCGCCGGGGCGGAGGTGATGCGTACCCAGGCGATTCGCCGCTCCGACGGCAAGGGTCGGCACACCACCACCTGGCGGGCGCTGGTGCCGATCCCCGGCGGCGGTGCCGTGCTGGACACCCCCGGCGTACGGGCGGTCGGCCTGCTGGACGGCTCGGCCGGGCTGGACCGGGCCTTCGCGGACATCACCGATCTCGCCGCCGGTTGCCGGTACGCCGACTGCGCGCACGAGGCCGAGCCGGCCTGCGCGGTGCGGGCGGCCCTGGACAGCGGCGAGCTGCCCGTCCGGCGTTGGGAGAGCTGGCGCCGGCTCCAGCGGGAGCTGGTGTACGAGAGCCGGCGCCGGGAGGTCCGGCTGGCCGCCGAGCGGCGGGGGAGTTGGCGGGGCGAGCGGCGGCGCAGGGCGCGTCCGGCGTCGCCGCCGTCGCCCGGCGGATACTGAGCCCGCGCACCGCCTCGCGCCGGCCCCACCGGGGCCGGCGCGACCGGGCTGACCTGGTGGAATGTGCGCACGACGGAACTTGTCGTACCTCAGGGCTAGAGTTGCCGAGGCGTGTTTCCTGCGCCCCGACAACCTTGAGAAACCGCTCAGATCATCCTCCGAGCGGACAGATACGCCTCACATTCTTCTTCCGGGAGCACACGTACCGTGGCCGACCGACTGATCATCCGTGGCGCGCGCGAGCACAACCTGCGTGACGTCAGTCTCGACCTGCCCCGGGACGCCCTGATCGTCTTCACCGGGCTCTCCGGGTCGGGCAAGTCGAGCCTGGCGTTCGACACCATCTTCGCGGAGGGCCAGCGCCGCTACGTGGAGTCGCTGTCGTCGTACGCCCGGCAGTTCCTCGGCCAGATGGACAAGCCCGACGTCGATTTCATCGAGGGCCTCAGCCCCGCGGTGTCCATCGACCAGAAGTCCACCTCGCGTAACCCGCGCTCCACCGTCGGCACCATCACCGAGGTCTACGACTACCTCCGGTTGCTGTTCGCCCGCGTCGGTGAGCCGCACTGCCCGGTCTGCGGCGAGCGGATCTCCCGGCAGACCCCGCAGCAGATCGTCGACCGGGTGCTGGCCATGGCCGAGGGCACCCGGTTCATGGTGCTCGCCCCGGTCGTGCGCGGCCGCAAGGGGGAATACGTCGACCTGTTCGCCGAGCTCCAGGCCAAGGGCTACGCCCGGGCCCGGGTCGACGGCGTGGTGCACCCGCTGACCGAGCCGCCGAAGCTCAAGAAGCAGGAGAAGCACACGATCGAGGTGGTGATCGACCGGCTCAGCGTCAAGCCCAGCGCCAAGCAGCGGCTGACCGACTCGGTCGAGGCGGCGCTCGGCCTCTCCGGCGGCCTGGTGCTGCTCGACTTCGTCGACCTGGCCGAGGACGACCCGGAGCGGGAGCGCCGCTACTCCGAGCACCTGGCCTGTCCCAACGACCACCCCCTCGCCATCGAGGACCTGGAGCCCCGGGTCTTCTCCTTCAACGCCCCGTACGGCGCCTGCCCGGAGTGCACCGGGCTGGGCACCAAGAAGGAGGTCGACCCGGAGCTGGTGATCCCGGACCCGGAGCGCAGCCTGCGCGAGGGCGCCATCCAGCCCTGGTCCACCGGGCACAACCTGGAATACTTCCTCCGCCTGCTGGAGGCGCTCGGCGAGGCCGAGCACTTCGACCTGGACACGCCGTGGCGGGCGCTGCCGTCCCGGTCGCAGAAGACGATCCTGCACGGCTCCAACGACCAGGTGCACGTCCGCTACCGCAACAAGTACGGGCGCGAGCGTTCCTACTACACCGGCTTCGAGGGCGTGGTGCAGTGGATCGAGCGCCGCCACTCGGACACCGAGTCGGAGTGGTCGCGGGACAAGTACGAGGGCTACATGCGGGACGTGCCCTGTGCGGCCTGTGGGGGCACGCGGCTCAAGCCGGAGGTGCTCGCGGTCACCCTGGCCGGTAAGAGCATCGCCGAGGTCTGCAACCTGTCCGTCGGCGAGGCGGCCGAGCTGCTCGCCGGCATCGAGCTGACCGACCGGCAGAAGATGATCGCCGAGCGGGTGCTCAAGGAGATCAACGCCCGGCTGAAGTTCCTGCTCGACGTCGGGCTGGACTACCTTTCCCTGGACCGCCCGGCGGGCACCCTCTCCGGCGGGGAGGCGCAGCGCATCCGGCTCGCCACCCAGATCGGCTCCGGCCTGGTCGGCGTCCTCTACGTGCTGGACGAGCCGTCCATCGGCCTGCACCAGCGGGACAACCACCGGCTGATCGAGACCCTGCTGCGGCTGCGCGGGCTGGGCAACACGCTGATCGTGGTCGAGCACGACGAGGACACCATCCGGGTGGCCGACTGGATCGTCGACATCGGCCCGGGCGCCGGTGAGCACGGCGGCCGGATCGTGCACAGCGGTTCGGTGGCGGCCCTGCTGGACAGCGAGGACTCGATCACCGGGGCGTACCTGTCCGGGCGAAAGGAGATCCCGACGCCGAAGCAGCGCCGGCCGCAGACCCCGGGCCGGGAGCTGGTGGTGCACGGGGCGCGCGAGCACAACTTGCGCAACCTCACGGTGAGCTTCCCGCTCGGCCAGCTCATCGCGGTCACCGGGGTGAGCGGCTCCGGCAAGTCGACCCTGGTCAACGACATCCTGTACGCGGTCCTGGCCAACCAGATCAACGGTGCCCGGTTGGTCCCCGGCCGGCATACCCGGGTCAGCGGCCTGGAGCACGTGGACAAGGTCGTCGGCGTCGACCAGTCGCCGATCGGCCGTACGCCCCGGTCGAACCCGGCCACCTACACCGGCGTCTGGGACCACGTCCGCAAGCTCTTCGCGGAGACCACCGAGGCCAAGGTCCGGGGGTACGGGCCGGGCCGGTTCTCGTTCAACGTCAAGGGCGGCCGCTGCGAGGCGTGCTCCGGCGACGGCACCATCAAGATCGAGATGAACTTCCTGCCCGACGTCTACGTCCCGTGCGAGGTGTGCAAGGGCGCCCGGTACAACCGGGAGACCCTCGAGGTGCACTACAAGGGCCGGACGGTCGCCGAGGTGCTGGACATGCCGATCGAGGAGGCGGCCGAGTTCTTCTCCGCCATCCCGGCGATCCACCGGCACCTCAAGACCCTGGTCGACGTGGGCCTCGGGTATGTCCGCCTCGGCCAGCCCGCCCCGACGCTCTCCGGCGGCGAGGCGCAGCGCGTCAAGCTCGCCTCCGAGCTGCAGAAGCGCTCCACCGGCCGGACGGTCTACGTCCTCGACGAGCCGACCACCGGCCTGCATTTCGAGGACATCCGCAAGCTGCTGATGGTCCTGGAGGGCCTGGTCGACAAGGGCAACACGGTGATCACCATCGAGCACAACCTCGACGTGATCAAGACGGCCGACTGGATCATCGACATGGGGCCGGAAGGCGGCCACCGGGGCGGCACGGTGCTCGCCACCGGCAGCCCGGAGGAGGTCGCCGAGGTCCCGGAGAGCCACACCGGTCAGTTCCTGCGCCCGATGCTCAAGCTCGACGGTGAGGCCAAGGGGGCGAGGGCGGCCACCACCCGGGCGGCGAAGGCCAACGGCAGCGGCGTGAAGTCGCGTACCCGCAAGGTCCCGGCCGGGGCGCGCTGAGCGACAGTACGACGGGCGGGGCGGGCCACCCGGGTCCGTCCCCGTTCGGATACTCATTTCGTGACGCGCCAGTATGAACCGTGCGGCACAGTGTTCCGTGTTCACATCTGAACCCTGGTAGTGCGGGGCGGCGGTAGCCGAGAGAAAGGCCGGATATGAGTGATGACCAGATGCTGACCGCACCGGGTACGCAGACCCGGCGGGCCCTGCTCGCGGGTGCCGGCGCGGTCGGCACGGCGGTGGTGCTGGCCGCCTGCGGCAGCGACGAGGAGACGAGCCCGACCAGCGGCGGCGGCCCGACCAGCGGCGGCCCGACCAGCGGCGGCCCGGGCGCGACCAGCAGCGATCCCGGCGTGAGCGCCAGCGCCGGCGAAGCCATCGCCCGGACCACCGACATCCCGGTCGGTGGTGGGGAGATATTCGCCAGCAAGGGTGTCGTCGTCACCCAGCCGCACGCGGGCCAGTTCAAGGGCTTCAGCCCGATCTGCACCCACCAGGGCTGCCCGGTGTCGAGGATCGAGGGTGACACCATCATCTGCACCTGCCACAACAGCCGCTTCTCGATCGTCGACGGTTCCGTCAAGATGG
Source organism: Micromonospora sp. SL1-18 (assembly GCF_047921505.1). Classification (NCBI taxonomy): domain Bacteria; kingdom Bacillati; phylum Actinomycetota; class Actinomycetes; order Micromonosporales; family Micromonosporaceae; genus Micromonospora; species Micromonospora sp. SL1-18. The sequence continues at coordinate 45,259 of NZ_JBLROA010000047.1, forward strand.
GTCCGGCCACCCGGCCCCTGCCTCCGAAGAACATCAAGGTCACCGGCGACCAGATTTCGCTGGCCTGACCGCTGCCGGCGGCGTCCGGATCCGCGTGACCCGCCGGGGAGTGGGCGCGCGGCGGCGGTGGGGTGTCGGAGGTGCGCACTAGGCTTGCCACGTGGCTGACCCCTCGACCTACCGTCCCGCACCTGGCACCATCCCGGAGTCGCCAGGGGTCTACCGCTTCCGTGACGGCACCGGCCGGGTGATCTACGTCGGCAAGGCGCGGAGTCTGCGCAGCCGGCTCAACTCCTACTTCGCCGACCCGGTCAGCCTGCACCAGCGCACCCGGCAGATGGTCTTCACCGCCGAGTCGGTGGACTGGATCACCGTGGCCACCGAGGTGGAGGCGCTCCAGCAGGAATACACCTGGATCAAGCAGTACGACCCGAAGTTCAACGTCCGCTACCGCGACGACAAGTCGTACCCGTACCTGGCGGTGACCCTCGACGAGGAGTTCCCGCGGCTGCAGGTGATGCGCGGCGCCAAGCGCAAGGGGGTGCGCTACTTCGGGCCGTACTCGCACGCCTGGGCCATCCGCGAGACGTTGGATCTGCTGCTGCGCGTCTTCCCGGCCCGCACCTGCTCCTCCGGGGTCTTCAAGCGGGCCGGCCAGGTCGGTCGCCCCTGCCTGCTGGGCTACATCGGCAAGTGCTCCGCGCCGTGCGTCGGCAGCGTGACCGCCGAGCGGCACCGCGAGATCGTCAACGGGTTCTGCGACTTCATGGCCGGCCGCACCGACAGTATGGTCCGCAGGCTCGAACGGGAGATGCAGGAGGCCAGCGAGCAGCTGGAGTTCGAGCGGGCCGCCCGGCTGCGCGACGACGTCGCCGCGCTGCGCCGGGCGATGGAGAAGCAGACGGTGGTGCTCGGCGACGGCACCGACGCCGACGTGGTGGCCTTCGCAGAGGATCCGCTCGAGGCCGCGGTCCAGGTCTTCCACGTCCGCGACGGGCGGGTGCGCGGCCAGCGCGGCTGGGTGGTGGAGAAGACCGAGGAGCTGACCACCGGCGATCTGGTGCACCACTTCTGCACCCAGGTCTACGGCGGCGAGCAGGGCGAGGCCGACGTCCCCCGCGAGCTGCTCGTCCCCGAGCTGCCCGGCGACGTCGACGCACTCGCCGACTGGCTCTCCGCCCGCCGGGGCAGCCGGGTGTCGCTGCGCGTTCCGCAGCGCGGCGACAAACGGTCGCTGCTGGAGACCGTGGAACGCAACGCGAAGGACGCGCTCGCCCGGCACAAGCTCAAGCGGGCGGGTGACCTGACCACCCGCAGCAAGGCCCTCGACGAGATCGTCGAGGCGCTCGGCATGCGTACGGCGCCGCTGCGCATCGAGTGTTTCGACGTCTCCCAGATCCAGGGCACCGACGTCGTTGCCAGCATGGTCGTCTTCGAGGACGGGCTGCCGCGCAAGAGCGAGTACCGGCGGTTCATCATCCGGGGCGCCACCGACGACCTGTCCGCCATGTCGGAGGTGCTGCGCCGACGCTTCGCCCGCTACCTCGACGCCCGTGCCGAGACCGGGGAGATCGGCGAGGAGACGGCCAGTGACCCGGACCGGCCCGGCATCGATCCCACCACCGGGCGGCCGCGCAAGTTCGCGTACCCGCCGCAGCTGGTCGTGGTCGACGGTGGTGCGCCGCAGGTGGCGGCGGCCGCGCAGGCCCTCGCCGAGCTGGGCATCGACGACGTGGCGCTGTGCGGGCTGGCCAAGCGGCTGGAGGAGGTCTGGCTGCCTGACGACGAGTTCCCGGTCATCCTGCCGCGCGCCTCGGAGGCGCTCTACCTGCTGCAGCGGGTACGCGACGAGGCGCACCGGTTCGCCATCACCTTCCACCGGCAGCGGCGCTCAAAACGGATGACCGAGTCGGCGCTGGACAACATCCCCGGCCTGGGCGAGGTACGCCGCAAGGCACTGCTGCGCCATTTCGGCTCGCTCAAGCGGCTCTCCGCCGCCACGGTCGAGGAGATCACCGAGGTCCCCGGCGTCGGAATGCGGACCGCCGAGGCGATCCTCGCCGCCCTCGACGAGAACCCCAAACCCACCCCCGCCCCCTGATCCTGTCGCGCCTGCGGGGCGGCGCGATCCGCGCAATCGGGGAAGTTGCTGCCTCCGTGCGCCTGGAGGCAGCAACTTCCCGGATCGTGTGCGGACCATGGCATGCGACCGTGGCGGCCTGTTGATCCGGCCGTCATACCCACCGGGCGCCATGTCCGGTATCGCCCAGCCGCACGGCCACGCCGCCCGGTGGGCACTCGTCGAGCCGCCGAACGGGCCTGATCCACTCCAGGTGCGGCCTGTGGGGGTG
>NZ_JBLROA010000048.1:0-46649 GCF_047921505.1 Micromonospora sp. SL1-18
CAGCCCATAAGAGCAACCACCTACCCCAGGTGACCGTGACCGTAGTCACCGGAACGAGCGGAAGAACGAGAACGCCTCGTACCGTTGTGCAGAGCGTCGGTGTGTCCAGTGTCCCCGGGCCTCACCCAATTTGCCTTCGCGGAATTCCGTTCGGCTGGAGCCGCGTCGCGCCACTCGCCGAGAGGCGACCTGCACACCGACGCCCAGCGGCGCCCCGGCCACACGGTCGGGGCGCCGCTGTCTTCCCACCCCCCAGATTCGCCGAAAATGATCCGCGACTCGAGTCGCGGGCCCCCGACGGCTGGCCTTAAGGTTCAGAAGGTCAGCTTCCGCCAGTGGGGAGGAGGTGTTCCAGTGGGCCTGAAGACCTTCATCGAGGGATGGCCGGTCTACCGGCAGCTCACCGGTACCGACCCGCTGGGCCGGGGCGCCGCCGCCCGATCGGCCCGCTCGGCGGCCCTGACCGCGCGCACCGAGACCGCCGACAGCATGGCCCGGTCGGTCTGCCCGTACTGCGCGGTGGGTTGTGGGCAGCGGGTCTATGTCAAGGATGGGCAGGTCACCCAGATCGAGGGCGACCCGGACAGCCCGATCTCCCGCGGTCGGCTCTGCCCGAAGGGTTCGGCCAGCAAAAGCCTGGTGACCAGCCCGCTGCGGCAGACCAAGGTCCGCTACCGCCGGCCGTACGGGACCGAGTGGGAAGACCTGGACCTCGACGTCGCGCTCGACATGATCGCCGCCCGGGTTCTCGCCGCCCGCGACGCGACCTGGGAGGACGTCGACGACGAGGGCCGGCCGCTGAACCGGACGCTGGGCATCTCCAGCCTGGGCGGGGCGACCTTGGACAACGAGGAGAACTACCTCATCAAGAAGCTGTTCACGGCGATGGGGGCACTCCAGATCGAGAACCAGGCCCGCATTTGACACTCTGCCACCGTCCCCGGTCTGGGGACCAGCTTCGGTCGCGGCGGCGCGACGGACTTCCAGCAGAACCTCGCCAACGCTGACGTCATCGTCATCCAGGGCTCCAACATGGCCGAGGCCCACCCGGTGGGTTTCCAGTGGGTGATGGAAGCCAAGAAACGCGGCGTCAAGGTCTTCCACGTCGACCCGCGGTTCACCCGCACCAGCGCGCTCGCCGACACGTACCTGCCGATCCGGGTGGGCAGCGACATCGCGCTGCTCGGTGGCGTGGTGCGGTACATCCTGGAGAACGAGCTGGACTTCCGGGAGTACGTGCTGGCGTACACCAACGCGGCGACCATCGTCAGCGAGCAGTTCGTCGACACGGAGGACCTCGACGGTCTCTTCTCCGGCTTCAACCCGCAGACCCGGGCATACGACCAGACGAGCTGGCAGTACGCGGGGCAGGAAGGCGACGGCGGGGCCGCGGACACCGGCACGGAGCGGGAGACCGCAGCCGGGCTGCTGCACGAGTCGCACGGTATGCCGGTGTCCGGCCAGACCGAGCGGGACGAGACGCTGCAGCACCCACACTGCGTCTACCAGATCCTCAGGCGGCACTTCTCCCGGTACACCCCGGAGATGGTCGAGCGGGTCTGCGGCATCCCGCAGGAGAAGTTCCTGGAGTTGGCCCGGGCCTGGACGGAGAACTCGGGCCGGGAGCGGACCGGCGCGCTGGTCTACTCGGTGGGCTGGACCCAGCACAGCGTCGGAGTGCAGTACATCCGTACCGGGGCGATCATCCAGCTGCTGCTGGGGAACGTGGGGCGCCCGGGCGGTGGGGTCCTGGCGTTGCGCGGGCATGCCAGCATCCAGGGCTCGACGGACATCCCGACGCTGTTCAACCTGCTGCCGGGCTACCTGCCGATGCCGCACCACGCCATCCACCCGACCTTCGACGCGTGGGTGGACAGCATCCGTAACCCCGGGCAGAAGGGCTTCTGGGGCAACGCGCGCGCCTTCGCGGCAAGCCTGCTCAAGGCGTACTGGGGGGACGCGGCGACCCCGGAGAACGACTTCTGCTACGGCTACCTGCCCCGGATGACCGGCGATCACGGCACGTACCAGCAGGTGCTGAACATGATCGACGGCAAGGTCAAGGGCTACTTCCTGCTCGGCCAGAATCCGGCGGTCGGCTCCGCGCACGGCCGGGCCCAGCGCCTGGGCATGGCCAACCTCGACTGGTTGGTCGTCCGTGACCTGTTCATGATCGAGAGCGCCACGTTCTGGCAGAACAGCCCGGAGGTGGAGACCGGCGAGATCGTGCCGGAGGAGTGCCGTACCGAGGTCTTCTTCCTGCCCGCCGCCTCGCACGTGGAGAAGGAAGGCACCTTCACCCAGACGCAGCGGCTGCTGCAGTGGCGGGAGAAGGCCCTGGATCCGCCGGGCGACTGCCGTTCCGAACTGTGGTTCTTCTACCACCTCGGGCGCAGGCTGCGGGAGCGGCTGGCCCACTCCGACAGGCCGCGCGACCAGGCGCTGCTCGACCTCGCGTGGGACTACCCGACGCACGGGCCGGAGGCGGAGCCGAGCGCCGAGGCGGTGCTGCGCGAGATCAACGGCTTCGACGTGCGTACCGGCCGCCCGCTCGGCGGGTTCGTCGAGGCCCGCGACGACGGCTCGACCGCCATCGGCTGCTGGATCTACGCCGGCGTCTACGCCGACGGGGTGAACCAGGCCGCCCGGCGCAAGCCCCGGCACGAGCAGAACTGGGTCGCCCCCGAGTGGGGCTGGGCGTGGCCGGCCAACCGCCGCACCCTCTACAACCGCGCCTCCGCCGACCCGGAGGGACGCCCGTGGAGCGAGCGGAAGAAGTACGTCTGGTGGGACGCCGACAAGGGTGAGTGGACCGGGTACGACGTGCCGGACTTCGAGAGGACGAAGCCGCCGACGTACCGGCCGTCCAAGGGCGCCTCGGGCCCCGAGGGGATCGCCGGTGACGACCCGTTCGTCATGCAGGGCGACGGCAAGGGCTGGCTGTACGCGCCGAGCGGGGTCCTCGACGGGCCGCTGCCGGCGCACTACGAGCCCGCCGAGTCGCCGATGCGCAACCCGATGTACGGCCAGCAGACGAATCCGACCCGCAAGGTCTACACCCATCCGGTGAACCGGATGAACCCGAGCCCGCCGGAGCAGCACAGCGACGTCTTCCCGTACGTCTTCACGGTCAGCCGGCTCACCGAGCACCACACCGCCGGCGGCATGAGCCGCTTCGTCCGGACCCTGTCGGAGTTGCAGCCGGAGCTGTTCGTGGAGGTGTCGCCGGAGCTGGCCGCGGAGGTCGGGCTGACACACCTCGGTTGGGCACACCTGATCACCGGCCGTGCGGCGATCGAGGCCAAGGTGCTGGTGACCGACCGGCTCACCCCGCTTCGCGTCGAGGGGCGGCTGATCCACCAGGTCTGGTTGCCGTACCACTTCGGCCGGGAAGGGTTGGTGACCGGCGACTCGGTCAACGACCTCTTCGGGATCACCCTGGACCCGAACGTGCTGATCCAGGAGAGCAAGGTCGGCACCTGCGACATCCGGCCCGGCCGGCGGCCCACCGGCCCGGCCCTGCTCGACCTGGTCGGGGAATACCAGCGGCGCGCCGGGCTGACCCGCGAGCACCGTACCCCGATCGTCACCACCGAGGCCGGCGCGGACGGGAGCAGCGACCAGTGAACAGCCTCTACGGGCCGCTCGACCCCGCCCCGGACGCCGGGTGGACCGACGCCCCGCCCCGGATGGGCTTCTTCACCGACACCAGCGTCTGCATCGGCTGCAAGGCCTGCGAGGTGGCCTGCAAGGAGTGGAACGGCGTCCCGGCCTCGGGTTTCGACCTGCTCGGCATGTCGTACGACAACACCGGCGCACTGACCGCCAACTCCTGGCGGCACGTCGCCTTCATCGAGCAGCCACGCCCGGCCGGGCACCGCACCCCGCCGTTCGCGGCGAACCCGACCGGCCCGGCGGCCAGCCCGGCCAGCGCCGCCTCAGCCGCCGGCACGACGACCGACACCGGCACCAGTCCCGGCGTACCCCCGGGGCAGCCGGAGGCCGCGGCCCGGATGGCCGCCGGCCCGGAGTTCCTCGGCATGCCCGGCTCCCGGCCGCCCGGGCGGGCCACCGGCCCGGAGTCCCGCACCGACTTCCGCTGGCTGATGATGTCGGACGTCTGCAAGCACTGCACCCATGCGGCATGCCTGGACGTCTGCCCGACCGGCGCGCTGTTCCGCACCGAGTTCGGCACCGTGGTGGTGCAGGAGGACATCTGCAACGGCTGCGGCTACTGCATCTCCGCCTGCCCGTACGGGGTCATCGACCAGCGCAAGGACGACGGCCGGGCGTGGAAGTGCACGCTCTGCTACGACCGGCTCGGCGCCGGGATGACCCCGGCCTGCGCGCAGGCCTGCCCGACCGAGTCCATCCAGTTCGGCCCCCTCGACGAGCTGCGCGAACGCGCCGCCCAGCGGGTCGCCACGCTGCACGAGCGGGGGGTTCCCGAGGCCCGGCTCTACGGCCACGACCCGACCGACGGCGTCGGCGGGGACGGCGCGTTCTTCCTGCTGCTCGACGAGCCCGAGGTGTACGGCCTGCCGCCGGACCCGGTGGTCACCACCCGGGACCTGCCGAAAATGTGGAAGCGGGCGGGGCTGGCCGCCCTGGCCATGGCGGCGGCCGCCGTCGCCGCGTTCGTCGGAGGTTCCTCGTGAGTCCGGACCGCGCCCCGGTCGGCGCCCTGTTCCGCCGCTTCCGGGAGCGGCTGGCCGCCGAGGGGCCGGAACGCCTCGGCGAACCGGTGCGGCAGCAGCGGCGCCGAGGCGGAGGGGAGCAGGTGAACGTGCCGCCGGCAGAGTTCACCTCCTACTACGGCCGGCCCGTCCTCAAGGCCCCGGTGTGGAAGTGGGACATCCCCGCGTACCTGTTCACCGGAGGGCTCGCGGCCGGGTCGTCGCTGCTCGCCGCCGGCGGCCAGCTCACCGGCCGGCCGGCGCTGCGCCGCGCCGGCCGGGTCACCTCCCTGGCGGCGGTCACCGCGAGCGCGTACTTCCTGGTCAACGACCTCGGCAAGCCGAGCCGCTTCCACCACATGCTGCGGGTGGCGAAGCTGACCTCGCCGATGTCCGTGGGCACCTGGATCCTCACCGCCTTCGGGCCGGCCGCCGGGGTCGCCGCGGTCGCCGAGGCCGCCCCCTGGCTGCCCGAGCGGGGGCTGCTCGGCCTCGGCCGCCGGCTGCTGCCCCCGGCGGGACACACCGCCGGACTGGTCGCCGCCGTCACCGCACCGGCCCTCGCCACGTACACCGGGGTGCTGCTTGCCGACACGGCCGTGCCGTCCTGGCACGAGGCGTACCCGGAACTGCCGGTCATCTTCGCCGGCAGCGCCCTGGCCAGCGGTGCCGGCGTGGGGCTGCTGGCCGCGCCCACCGCGCAGGCCGGCCCGGCCCGGCGGTTCGCGGTCGCCGGCGCGGCCCTGGAGCTGTGGGGCTCGCACCGGGTGGAGAACCGGCTCGGCCTGCTCAGCGAGCCGTACGCGACCGGCACCGCCGGCAGGCTGCTGCGGGCCGGCCGGGCGCTGACCGTCGCCGGGCTGGCCGGCGCGCTGGCCGGCCGCCGCAACCGGGCGCTGTCCGCCCTCTCCGGCGGCGCGCTGCTGGCCGCCGCCGTCTGCACCCGGTTCGGCATCTTCCACGGCGGGGTCGCCTCGGCGAAGGACCCCAGGTACACCGTCGTGCCGCAGCGGGAACGCGTCAACCGGCGCACGTCCGAGCAGGACTGACACCTCACCGCACGGGCGGCGCCGCGCTGTGGTTGACTGCTGCGTGGAGGCGTTCAGGCGGCTGGTGCCCCTCCCGGTCTTCAAAACCGGTGTGGTCCGGGACCCGGGCCAGGCGGGTTCGATTCCCGTCCGTCTCCGCCATGCAGCCAGGGGACTCCGCGAGGCGACCGACGGGATTTCGCCTCCACGAGGCGACCAGGGATTCCGCCGCCGTGAGGCACGCCAGGGAGATGACCGCATGCGTGACGCCGACCCGCGGCGGCGCGTGCCGCGTACCGACGCGCTGCTCGCCGACCCGGCCCTCGCCGCCGCCGCCGGCACGCTCGGCCGTGACCGGGTCAAGGCCGCGATCGTCCGGGCCCAGCAGCGCGCCCGCCGCGGCGAGCTCACCCCCGAAGAGGTACGCGACGCCGCGCTGGCCGAACTGCCCGCGCCGACGCCCCGTGCGGTGCTCAACGCCACCGGCGTCGTGCTGCACACCAACCTCGGCCGCGCCCCGCTCTCCGCCGCCGCCGTCGCGGCACTCGTCGCGGCCGCCGGGCACACCGATGTGGAACTGGACCTGCGGACCGGGCGGCGGGCCCGGCGCGGCCGGGACGCCCTCGACGCGCTCGCCGCCGCCGTTCCCGACGCGCCGGCCGTGCACGTGGTCAACAACGGCGCCGCGGCCCTGGTGCTCGCCGCCACCGCCCTCGCGGCTGGCCGGGAGATCGTGGTCGGCCGCGGCGAACTGGTCGAGATCGGCGACGGCTTCCGCCTGCCCGACCTGCTGGAGAGCACCGGCGCCCGGCTCCGCGAGGTCGGCACCACCAACCGCACCACGCTCGCCGACTACGCCGCCGCGGTCGGCCCCCGCACCGGGTTCGTGCTGAAGGTGCACCCGTCGAACTTCGTGGTCACCGGCTTCACCTCGGCCGTGCCGGTGCGGGAACTGGCCACCCTCGGCGTGCCCGTGGTGGCCGACATCGGCTCCGGGCTGCTCGCCCCCGACCCGCTGCTGCCCGACGAGCCGGATGCCGCCACCACCCTGCGCGCCGGCGCCCACCTGGTCACCGCCAGCGGCGACAAGCTGCTCGGCGGCCCGCAGGCCGGCCTGCTGCTCGGCGCGACCGACCTGGTCGAACGGCTGCGCCGGCACCCGCTGGCCCGGGCGCTGCGAGTGGACAAGCTCACCCTCGCCGCGCTCGCCGCCACCCTGCACGCCCCGACCACCCCCACCCGCGACGCCCTGCACGCCCACCCGGCCGGGCTGCGCGACCGGGTGGAACGGCTGCGCGACCGGCTCGGCGAGGACGGCTGCAAGGCCGAGGTGGTGCCCACCGCCGCGGTGGTCGGCGGTGGCGGCGCCCCCGGCGTGGAACTCGACTCGTGGGCGTTGAGCCTGCCCGAGCGGTACGCCGAGCCACTGCGTACCGGCGAGCCACCGGTACTGGGCCGGGTGCTGCGCGGCCGGCTCCTGCTCGACCTGCGCTGCGTACCGGCCGGCGCCGACGAGACCGTCCGCGCGGCGATCCTGCGGGCGGGCGACTGAGTCATGCGGGTAGTCGCCACCGCCGGGCACGTCGACCACGGCAAGTCCACCCTGGTCCGGGCGCTGACCGGGATGGAACCCGACCGGTGGGCGGAGGAACGCCGCCGGGGCATGACCATCGACCTCGGCTTCGCGTGGACCACCCTGCCCTCCGGCGGGACCATCGCCTTCGTCGACGTGCCCGGGCACGAACGGTTCGTGCCGAACATGCTCGCCGGCGTCGGCCCGGTCCCCGCCGCACTGATCGTCGTCGGCGCCGACGAGGGCTGGATGCCCCAGTCCGCCGAGCACCTGGCCGCGCTGGACGCGCTGGGGGTGTCGTACGGTCTGCTGGCGGTGACCCGCGCGGACCTGGCCGATCCGGGGCCGGCCCTGGCCCGGGCCCGCACAGAGATCGCCGCCACCGCCCTCGGCGAGGTGGAGGCGGTGGCGGTCAGCGGCGTCACCGGCGCCGGCCTGCCCGAGCTGCGGGCCGCCCTGGACCGCCTGGTCGCCCGGCTGCCCGCCCCGGCGCTCGACGTCCCGGTCCGGCTCTGGGTGGACCGCTCGTTCACCATCCGAGGCAGCGGCACGGTGGTCACCGGCACCCTCGGTGCCGGCCGGCTGTGCGTCGGTGACCAGCTCGAACTCGCCGCCACCGGCGAACCGATCCGGGTCCGCGGCCTGCATTCGCTGAACGCCGCCCGGGACCGGGTCGGCGCGGTGGCCCGGGTCGCGGTGAACCTGCGTGGGTTGTCCCGCGACCGGATCGCCCGCGGCGACGCGCTGCTCAGCCCGGGCCGGTTCGCCCGCACCGATCTGCTCGACGTGCGACTCGCCGGCGACCCGGCCGCCGATCTGCCGGCCACGCTCACCCTGCACGTCGGCTCCGCCGCCGTGCCCGCCCGGGTGCGCCCGCTCGGCCCGGACACCGTCCGGCTGCGGCTGGCCCGTCCGCTGCCGCTGCTGATCGGGGACCGGGCGCTGTTGCGGGATCCCGGCCGGCATCACGTCGCCGGCGGGGTGACCGTGCTGGACGTGGACCCGTCGCCGTTGCGCCGGCGGGGGGCCGCCGCCGCTCGGGCGACCGTCCTGGAAGGGTTGGACGGCCGCCCTGATTCGGCCGGGGAACTGCGCCGCCGGCGCCTGGTCCGGGCCGGCGAGCTGACCCGCATGGGGGTGCCGGTCACCGTCGCGCCGGTGGCCGGGGACTGGCTGGCCGACCCGGAGCACTGGCGGACCCTGGGCGTACGCCTCGGCGAGGAGGTCGCCCGGTACGCCCGCGAGCACCCCCTGGAACCCGGCGCCCCGGTCGAGGTGCTGCGCCAGCGTCTCGACCTGCCCGACCGGGCCCTCGTGGCGGCGCTGCTGCGGCCGCCGCTGCGGCTGCGCGCCGGCCGGGTCACCGCCGCCGTGGCCGACGCGCTGCCCGAACCGGTGGCCCGCGCCGTCGAGCGGGTACGCGCCGAGTACGGCGACCACCCGTTCCGGGCCCCCGAGGCGCACCGCCTCGCCGACCTCGGCCTCGGCCCGCGGGAGATCGGCGCGGCCGTACGGGCGGGCGCCCTGCTGAAGCTGGCCGAGAACGTCGTGCTGCTGCCCGGCGCGGTCGACGACGCGGTCCGGGTCCTAACCCGTCTGCCGCAGCCGTTCACCCTCAGCGCCGCCCGGCAGGCCCTCGACACCACCCGCCGGGTCGCGGTGCCGCTGCTGGAACTGCTGGACCGGCGCGGCGCCACCCGCCGGCTGCCCGACGACGCCCGGCAGGTGGTGGCACCGCCCGGCTGATCCGTTGCGCCGGGATGCGAAGGTGTCGCCATGATCGTCCAGCTGCCCGCCGTCCGCGCCTGGTTCAGCGATGACCGCCGTCGGCGCCGGTTTCGCCGGGCCGCCTGCGTCGCGGTCGCCGGCTGCTGGCTGATCTGGGCCGCTCTGGCCTGGTGGACGGCACCGCGCGAGGTCACCGCTGGGCAGCTGGACCAGGATCTGGTCGCCGGCCGGGTCGTCACCTTCACCCGCGCCGACGGCTGGGACGACCAGGGCGGTTTCTGGGGGCGGCGGCCGGAGCCGCGGTACGACACCCACGGCTGGGTGATGGTGTGGAGCATGCCCGACGGCCGGGTCCGCTGGGCCGACGTCGGCGCACCGGCCACGGAATCGCCGATCGACGGCGAGGACGCGCGCCTGGCCCGCGTCGCGTCGGCCTGGCGCGCCGACGGAGCACCCGCCGACCGGCTCGCGGACGCCGCGGCGCAGCTGGCCGCGGCGATGGCGCTGGCCTGGCTCGTGATGCTGGTCGCCGGCCCGGCACCCGGTGCCGGCAGCCGCTGGTTCTGGTTCTGGATCGGGCTGCTGCCGTTCGGCGTCGGCCTGCTCGCCTGGCTGTTCAGGGAGCAGTGGCATGCCAGGGTGCCGGCCGGCAGGGACCGGCAGTCGGGGTGGGCCGGCCTCGGCTGGTCCCTCCTCGGTGGTCTCCTGCTGGCCGCCGCCCTGGCCGGGCTGGGCAGCGTGTTCGGCGACCACGTCGTTCCCAGCTGGTGAGCGCGCGCGGGTGGGCCAAGCGGCATCGGTGACGGCGCCGCGTCAAACCCTCGGAAACGACGCCCGCACCACCCGCGCCGTCAACTCCGGCACCCCGTGATCATCCCGCAATTCCAGCGACACCCGCACCCCCCACACCCGACAGGCCCGGCAATCATGTCAGCCCACAGAAAGATGGCTGTTGCGGATTTCCCAACGGAGTCCTTTAGGCGGGAGAGGATGTCAAGGTGACGCCATGGACCCTTCTGCGGTCTGGCGGGACAAGAACCACAAGTGGCGGATCGAGGCGTACCGGGCACCGGATCTGCGGTTCGCCATCTTCGCCACGAACGGCACCACGGAGTCGGCGCCGCTGTGGCTGTTCGGGATGGCCGCCTTGGCCCGGTGGCTGATGACCCACAAGATCTCCCTGGACGATCTGGAGAACGACTGACCGTCGCGCCGAGAGGGGGTACGGATGGCCGGGCAGCTCGTCCTGGTGCTGGTCCTGGTGCTGATCAACGCGGCGCTGGCCGGGAGCGAGATGGCGCTGGTGACGCTGCGTGAGGGGCAGCTGCGGCGGCTGGGTCGATCCGGGCGCGCCGGGGCGCGGCTGCTCCGGCTGACCCGGGAGCCGAACCGCTACCTGGCCACCACACAGCTCGGCATCACTCTCGCCGGGTTCCTCGCCTCGGCGGCCGCCGCGGTGTCGCTGGCGCAGCCGCTGGTCGGCCTGCTGGGCTTTCTCGGTCGGGCTGCGCACCCGGCCGCAGTGCTGCTGGTGACCGTCGTGCTGACCTACCTCACGCTGGTCGTCGGCGAGCTGGTGCCGAAACGCCTGGCCATGCAGACGGCCGAACGGTGGGCGTTGCTCGCCGCCACGCCGCTGGACACGCTGGCCGGGCTGTCCCGCCCGGCGATATGGCTGCTCAGCCGCACCACCGACCTGCTGGTCCGGCTCGCCGGCGGGGATCCGCGGGCCAGCCGGCCGGAGGTGACCGAGGAGGAGCTGCGGGAGATGCTGGTCAGCCAGCGCGGGCTGTCGCCGCAGCAGCGGGAGATTGTGGCCGGGGCGTTCGAGATCGCCGGCCGTAATCTGCGGGAGATCCTCGTCTCGCGCCGCGACATGACGGTCCTGCCGGCGTCGATGCCGGCGGCGGAGGCGATGCGCCGGCTCGCCGCCGCCGGGCGCTCCCGCGCCCCGGTCACCGGCCCAGGCGGCCTGGACGACGTGTGCGGCGTGGTGCACATCCGCGACCTGGTGGACGGCGACGGCGCCACCACCGGGGAGCGGTCCCGGCCACCGCTGCTGCTGCCCGCCACCCTGCCGGTCGCCGACGCGATCCGCCAGCTGCGCCAACGCCACGAGCAACTCGCCCTCGTGGTCGACGAGTACGGCGGGATCGACGGCCTGGTCACCATGGAGGACCTGCTGGAGGAGGTCGTCGGCGAGGTGTACGACGAGACCGACCGGTACGTGCGCCGCGCGGTCCGGGAGCCCGACGGCGCGCTGCTGCTGCCCGGTGACTTCCCGCTGCACGACCTGCCCGACGCCGGCGTCCGACTGAGCTTCCCGCTGTCCCGCGAGTACGCCACGGTCGCCGGGCTGCTGCTGGCCGATCTGGGGAGGCTGCCCGCCGGACCGGGAGACCGGGTGCGGCTGCCCGGGCTCACCATCGAGGTGGTCGAGGTGGCCGACCGGGCTATCCGCCGGGTGCGCCTGCGCGGCCCGGCGGCCGGCTGCCCGGAGCAGTGAGCCGGGACCGGCCATCCGGCGCCGGTCGCCCGGAGCAGTGGTTCCGCGACGGCGGCCGGCGGCGGTGACCCCGGACGGGGGAACGCCGGGTCGAAGCGGCACCAGTCGGTGACGACCGGACGTACCGTCCGGGGCGTGAGGGACCGAGGATTGCGGACGTTCATCGCGGTGCTCGCCGGGCTCGCGGTGATCTATTTCGGTGCCACGGGGCACCGCAGCAGCGGCGGCGAGGGTAACGGCATCTCCGGCGGCGTGGTGCTGCTCGCCCTGCTCGCCGCGGCGGCGGTCTGGTACCTGACCCGGCCCGGCCCGGCCAAGTGACGCCTTGTCCCGCTCCGGCCCGCGAGTGACGCCGGCCCGGCGAGCGGCGCCGGGCGCGGGGTTCAGCGGGCCGCGGCGGTCCGGCTAACCTCGTCCGCCGACTCCTGGCCGAGCGCCACCCGCACCAGCGCCGACGCGAGCCGCCCGAAGTCGGCCCCGCCGACCAGGCCGGCCAGGCCGCCCGGGTTGGCCGGCAGGCCCAGTCGCCGCGCCCCGGCGAGCGTCCGGCGGTCGGCATACGGGCGTACGTCCGGCCAGACCGCCTGCACCTCGCGCAGGAAGATGTCCGCCCCGGTGGGGCCGATGCCGGGGAACTCGGTCAGCAGCCGGCGCAGCGCCGTCCGGTCGCCGTCTGCCTCCCGGTGCATCCGGCGCAGGTCCCCGTGCCACCGGTCCAGGCAGAGCCGCGCGCCGGTGCCCAACATGGTGGCGGTGCGCTCGTCGAAGCGCCGGTAGTGGCCGCGACCGAGCGCGTCGACCCGGTCCTGCCAGCTCGCCGCCTCCATCGCCTGCGGCGTGCGGTAGCCGGCGGTGAAGAGCTCCCGGGCCGCCGCGAGCGCCACCCCGGCCCGGATCCGGGTGCTCAGCAGGGTGGTGAGCACGAGCAGCTGGTAGAGCGGCCCGGGCCGGTCGGTGAGGCTGATCCCCGCCTCCTCGGCGTACGTGCGGCCCTGCCGGTCCAGCAGGGCCCGCGCCACGTTCCGATCGTTCGCCATCCCGTCGGGGTACCCGCCGTGGACCGGGCCAGACGCCGGCCGGGCCCGGAATGCGCTCGGCGGGGGCGGGTACCCCGACGAGGTGCGCGGCCCCACGCCGCGTGCTCCACCGGGAGGGGGAGACCCGTGGTCAATCCGCAGCAGGAGGAGTTCCGCCGCAACAACCGGGGCGGCACCAGTCAGGACAGCAAGGTGCCTGGTGTCGCCGGGAATCCGCGCAATCGCGGCACGTCCAACGCCGACGTCGGGCGACCGGTCCCGAAGGGGCAGGTATCGCCGTAC
Organism: Micromonospora sp. SL1-18; assembly: GCF_047921505.1. Lineage (NCBI taxonomy): Bacteria > Bacillati > Actinomycetota > Actinomycetes > Micromonosporales > Micromonosporaceae > Micromonospora > Micromonospora sp. SL1-18. The sequence continues at coordinate 12,831 of NZ_JBLROA010000048.1, forward strand.
GGTCCGGCCGGCGAGCCGGTGGCCGACGACGAGAGCGGCCGGCGGGATCGCTAACGACCCCGCCGTGACGGCGGCCGCAGCCTCCGCCAGGTGGCTGCGGCCGCCATTCCGTATGCCATGTGCGGCACGATGTCCGACAGCCAGTCGACGGGCCGCCACGTCCGTAGATCGCTGACGCCCAGCACGGCGAGCGACCCGTCGGAGGTCGCCATCACCCCGCCGCCGAGCAGCCCCGCGGCCACGGGCAGCGGGATCCGCCGTCGGGCTGCCAACACGCCGAAGGCGGCGCCGGCGGCGATCCCGGTGGCGTAACCGATGACGGCCCCGATGCCAGACCGCCGGTTGGCCGCCTTCTTCTCCGGCCCCAGGTTGACGTGTGCCTCGTCGGCCAGCCGCCCGGCGGTCTCCTCCGGCGTGCTGCTCACCGGGCGGGCCCGGGTCGCGATGTCCAGGTAGGTGACGATGTTCAACGCGGCGGTGCCGACGGCGCCGGCGATGGCGCCGTCGACGACGGGCGCGGCCCTCACTTCGGGTCGCCCGGTTCGCGCTCGCCCTTGGGGCCGAACGTGCGATCGCCCCGCACGACGCCCCGCTGGCCGCGATCCTCCTGCAGGATCCGGTTCGCGACCTGGTTCGCCTCCTGGTCGGCTGCCCGCCCGGAATTCTCGATCAGATCGCGCAGCCGTGCCCGTTCCTTGTCGTACGCGTTACTGCCCGGCCGTGGTCCTGGCATTACCGCCTCCTCCGGTCGCTGTGCTCTCCGCAGGCGTCTACCCGCCCGGGGCGGCGGCAACCGTTCAGGTGGGTGAGCGGACCACGGCAACCGGACAGTCGGCGTGGTGCAGCACCCCCTGGCTCACCGATCCCAGCAGCAGCCCGGTCAGCCCGCTCCGGCCGTGCGCGCCGACGACCACCAGTTGGGCGGTGCGGGCGGCCTCGGTCAGCACGGCGGCCGCTCGCCCGTGCACTACCTCCCGGGTCAGCGGCACCTGGGGGTGGCGGTCGGACAGCCCGGTGAGCGACTCGGCCAGGATCCGGTCCTCCTCGTCGCGCAGCATGCTCTCCTCGTAGACCAGCGGCAGCATGTCGCCGGGGCCGCTGGACGTGGGGTGGGTGTAGGCGTGCACGGCGTGCAGCCGGGCGCCGCGCACCGCCGCCTCCTCGGCGGCGAACTCGATCGCGGCCTGGGACAGCGCTGAGCCGTCCACCCCGACCACCACCGGGCCGACGGACCGCTGGGTGCCGCGGGCCACCAGCACCGGGCAGTCGGCGTGCGCGGCGACCTGGATGGCCACCGAGCCGACCACCAGGGCGGCGAAACCGCCGAGGCCCCGGTCGCCGAGCACGATCATCGTGGCGGTGGGGGACTCGCCGAGCAGCACGGCGGCCGCCTCCCCGTCGATGATCTCTCCGGAGACGCGCAGCCCGGGCGCGGCCGTCTCAGCCTCGGCGACCGCCGCGGAGACCAGCTCCTCGGCCTGTTTCCGCAGGCCGGCGCCGGGTGGTGCCCCGGGCGGCGGTGACCCGGCCACGCGCAGCAGCGGCCAGATGAAGCCGTGCACCACACGCAGCGGCCGGTGGCGTCGGGCGGCTTCGGCTGCCGCGAGGCGTACGGCCCGCAGGGCCGGCTCCGAGCCGTCCACTCCGACCACCACGGCCGCGCCGTTCGCCGAGTTCACCGCGTCACCTCCTGGCCGCCGACGCCCGCGGCCAGTATCGCGGCCGGCGGGGTGTCGCCGGGGCGATACCGCCGGAGCCGGACCGTGGGTACGCTGTCGCCCACCGCCCGAGGAAGGGAGCCTCGTCGATGGCCGAGCCCGACCAGCCGAGCACCGCCCGCATGATCGACTTTTGGCTCGGCGGCGAGCACCACTTCCCGGTGGACGTGGCCGCGGCCCGCGCGTTCGAGGGAGCGTACGGGCCCTGTGCGGCGATCTTCCGCTCGCTGCGGGACTTCCTCGGCCGGGCGGTCCGGTCGATTGCCGACGAAGGGGTGGACGGCTTCCTGGTCTTCGGCGCGGGCGTGCCGACCCGGGGCAACGTGCACGAGGTGGTCCCGGACGCCACCGTGCTCTACACCGACGTCGATCCGGTGACCATCCGGCTCGGCCAGCGCCTGCTCGCCGGCAGCGACCGCGCCGGGTACGGCTTCGGCGACGCCACCGACATCGGCACGATCGACCCGGCCCAGCTGCACCGCTTCGTGCCAGGGTGGGGGAGGAGACCGGTCGGCGTGGTCTTCCTTGGGCTGGCCGCCTTTCTCGACGACGCCACCCTCGGACGCACTCTCGACGAGCTGTACGGGGCGGTGGCGCCGGGCAGCTTCCTGGCGATCGACTTCGACAGCGACGAGCTGGCCGCGTACCCGGAGGCGTTGGCGATGATGGGGCCGGCGTTCCGGATGCGTCCGCCTGCGGCGTTCGCGCCGCTGCTGGGTCGTTGGCAGCCCACCGTGGACGGTGTCGTGCCGGTCGCCGGGTGGCGCCCGGAGGGTGTGCCCGAGCCCGAGCCGGTGCCGGAGGCATTCTACGGCGCCGTGGCGACCAAGCCCGCCGCCTGAGGGCCCCCGCGTCCGCCATCGCCACTCGCCGGACCCCCAGCCAGTATCCTAGGATGCCTTAGACGTGGTGTCACCCGACACGGAGAAACCAGACGAAACAGCCACGAAAAGTAGGGCGCGGGGCAGGCCGGGCCGGCCCGATATAGTGGCAGCGCAACTGGCCGGTCCATGATCGACGCGATCGTGGACCGCCTCGGGGAGGTCCCAGCCCGGGATCGCAAAGGGCGCCGGCACTGACCGGCCGGCAACGCGCACGTCCTCCAGCGGCCGATCGCGGTCGGCCGCCTGACCGTGCTGCGAAGGGAGGGTTCGGTGTCGCGTCGGCCGGCTCCGGCGGAGCATCCGGCTCCGAGCGGTTCGACAGCGGTCGTGGGGGATCGTGTCCTCACCCTGCCGAACATGATCAGTTTCGTCCGGCTCGCCGGCGTACCGCTCTTCCTCTACCTCTTCCTCGTCGTCCGGGCGGACGTGGCGGCGATCGTCGTGCTGGCGATCGGTGGCACCAGCGACTGGGTGGACGGCTGGCTCGCCCGCCGGCTGCACCAGGTCAGCCGCCTGGGTGAGCTGCTCGATCCACTCGCCGACCGGCTCTACATCCTGGCGACGCTGCTGGCGTTCACCGCGCGCGAGGTGGTGCCGTGGCAGTTCACCGCGGCGCTGCTGGCCCGCGAGCTGCTGCTGCTCGGCTCGCTCGGGGTGCTACGCCGTTACGGTTACGGGCCGCCGCCGGTGCACTACGTCGGCAAGACGGCCACGTTCCTGCTGCTGGCCGCGTTCCCGATCCTGCTGCTGGCCACCGCATCGCCGGCCATCGCCACGGCGGCCGGGGCGATCGGCTGGGGGCTGGCCTGGTGGGGCCTGGTGCTCTACTGGGTGGCTGGGGCGATGTACGTGGTGCAGGCCAGCCGGCTGGTCCGGGCGATGCGGGAGCGGCGGGCGGGAGCGGCGGCGTGACCGCGGCACCGGAGGGCCGTCGGGACCCGTCGTCGCGGGTGTACGCGCCGGACTTCCTCACCGAGTTGTTCCACAAACCCCTCGAGCCGGGGTACGTGGCTGCGGCGGAGCGGCGGAAGCAGGCGCCACCGTCGCGGTGGCGGCGCCTGCTGGCCCGTCCGGTCAGCCTGCTGGTGCTGGTGACGATCGGGTTCCTGTTCGCGGTGGCGTACCGGGTGACGGCCGCGGAGGAGCCGAGCCGGGCGAAGGCGCGAGCCGGGTTGATCGCCGACATCAAGCAGCGGGAGGCGGAGACGGACCGGTTGACGGACCGCGCGGACCAGTTGCGCGAGGAGGTCGGCCGGGAGCGGGACGCGGCGCTGAGCGGTTCGCAGGCGTCCCGGCTGCGGAAGCTGGAGGCCGGCACGGGCCTGGGCCGGGTGCGTGGTGACGGTGTGGTGGTGCGGCTGGCCGACGCTCCGCGGGACAAGAACGCGGTGACGGGCGCGGATGCCGGTCCCTCCCAGGTGTTGTACTCGGACCTGCAGAAGGTGGCGAACGATCTGTGGGCGGCGGGCGCGGAGGCGATCGCGATCAACGGGCAGCGGTTGACGGCGACGACCACGATCCGTCAGGCCGGTGAGGCGATCCTGGTGGATTACCGGCCGGTGACGAGCCCGTACGAGGTGACGGCGATCGGCCCGGGGTCGATGCGGGACCGGTTCGAGGAGAGCCGGTCGGCGGCTCTGATGCGTGAGGTGGCGCGAGCCACGGGGTTGTCGTTCGGGGTGAAGAAGGCGGGGGACCTGACCCTGCCGGCGGCCCCGCAGCCGCGGCTACGCTACGCCGAGCCCCCGGTGAGTCCGAGCCCGTCGCTGTCGGGTTCGGGGGCCGCCGGTTCTTCCAGTCCCGGGCCGTCCCGCTCGGGGACGTCTCCCAGCCCCTCCGGAGGTGGTCGATGATCGCGGTGCTGGCGTTGCTCGTCGGTGTGGTGCTCGGGGTGTATTTGGACCCCACGGTGCCTGCAGCATTGCAGCCGTACCTGCCGATCGCGGTGGTGGCGGCGCTCGACGCGGTGTTCGGCGGGGTTCGGGCGAAGCTGGACAAGATCTTCGACGACAAGCAGTTCGTCGTGTCGTTCATCTCGAACGTGCTGGTAGCGGCTCTGATCGTGTATCTGGGTGACCAGCTGGGGGCGGGCGGCCAGCTGTCCACCGCTGTGGTGGTCGTGCTCGGGGTGCGCATCTTCGGAAATGTGGCGGCGATCCGCCGACACCTGTTCCGGGCGTAGGTTTGGGGCGATGAGCGAGGAGCACAGGGAGACGGGTACCGGTTGGCCGGAGCCGGCGGAGCCGGTGCGGCCCTCGGGTCCGGCGGGTGAGCCGGATCCGCGGCCGGAGGCGCCCGATCCGGATGAGTTGAGCCCGTTGGCGCCGGCCGAGCGGGAGGTGGACGCGCCGCCGGTGGGTGAGCCGGAAGGCGATGCGCCGGGCGGGTCGGCGGCGTCGCGGCCGGCGTCGCGGCGCTTGACGTCGGCGGGCGCGATGATCGCGGTGTTGTTGGCGTTGCTGGGGTTCACCCTGGTGGTGCAGTTGAAGACGACGTCGACGGATCCGACGCTGGCGGCGACGCGCGAGGAGGACCTGGTCCGGATCTCGTCGGATCTGGATTCGCGGGAGCGGCGGCTGCGGCAGGACATCGCGGCGCTGGAGGAGAGTCAGCGGCAGTTGCGCTCGGGTGAGCAGGGCCGGCAGGCGGCGTTGGAGGAGGCGACGCGGCGGGCGGACGAGCTGGGCATCCTGGCGGGTACGTTGCCTGCGGTGGGGCCGGGGTTGTCGGTGCGGTTCGAGAGTGGCGGCAAGGCGATCTCGTCGACGCGGATCCTGGACGCGGTGCAGGAGTTGCGGGGGGCGGGCGCGGAGGCGATGCAGATCGTCGGGGCGGACGGCTCGGCGGTGCGGATCATCGCGTCAACGTATTTCGTGGATGCGCAGGGCGGTGGCCTGGTGGTGGACGGGCGGCGGTTGACCGGTCCGTACACGATTCTGGTGATCGGTGATTCGGCGACGATGCGTACGGCGTTGAACATCCCCGGCGGGGTGGTCGCAGCGGTGGCGGATGACGGCGGTAACGTGATCGTCGAGGATCGTGGGGCTGTGGAGGTTTCGCAGCTGCACGCGCCGATCAAGCTGGAACACGCCCGGCCGGTTTCCTGACCGGCCGCGGCCGCGCCGGTTCCCCCGGTGCACCGATGGATGAAGGATGCAGCTGGTGATTCCTGAGGATCTGCGGTACACCGCCGAGCACGAGTGGGTGGCGGGTGGGGACGGTGGCGCCGTCCGGATCGGTATCACGCACTTCGCGCAGGACGCGCTGGGTGACATCGTGTTCGTCCAGTTGCCGGACGAGGGCGCGGTGGTGGCTGCGGGCGAGTCGTTGGGTGAGATCGAGTCGACCAAGAGTGTGTCGGAGATCTACGCGCCGCTGAGTGGCACGGTGGCGGCGCGCAACGAGGCGTTGGCCGACACCCCTGAGGTGATCAACACGGATCCGTACGGTGCGGGGTGGTTGGTGGAGATCACTCCGGATGATCCGGCGGCGGTCGAGGGTTTGTTGACCGCTGGTGCGTACCGCGAGCTCACTGAGAGCTGAGTGTGTCGTTCCGGGCGGCGGGCTTGTCTCCGCGCGTCCGGTTGCCCTGCATTTCGGCGCTGGCTAGGCTCGCCCAGTCGACCGAAAACCCCGATAGTTGAGCGTTGTGGAATGCGCCTTCCCGGGCACGGGGAGCCAGCCGCCGGGTGTGTGACTGCCCGGCGGCCAGACCCGCCATTACCCTGACGCCGACCGAACAGATCCGTGAGGTGGTCCCATGACGCGCCCAGACGACGAGTTCCCCCCACTCGACGTCACTTCGACGCTCAATCTCGGTTCGCTCGACGAAGTGCTGGAGGGGCCGGACACCGATGTGGTGCCGGGCCGGATGTCCGGTTCGTTGCCGCCGGGGATGGCTCTGCTGGTGGTTCGGCGGGGTCCGAACGCGGGTGCCCGGTTCCTGTTGGACCACGATGTGACGACCAGCGGCCGGCACCCGGACAGTGACATTTTCCTCGATGACGTGACGGTTTCGCGGCGGCACGCCGAGTTCCATCGGGATGCTGGCACGTTCACGGTGCGGGACGTGGGCAGCTTGAATGGCACGTACGTGAATCGGGAGCGGGTCGAGGCTGCCACGTTGAGCAATGGTGACGAGGTGCAGATCGGTAAGTTCCGGGTGGTGTTCATCGCCGGTCCGCGTCCGGAGGAGGCCGGCCGGGGGTGAACGAGCCTGCGGCTTCGACGCCGCCCGGGGCGGCGCGTCCCACCGCGCTGATGAGCATCGGTGAGGTGTTGGCGCAGCTGCGGGTGGAGTTCCCGGACGTCACCATCTCGAAGTTGCGGTTTCTGGAGGCCGAGGGCCTGGTGGAGCCGCAGCGGACGCCGGCGGGGTATCGGAAGTACAGCTGGGACGATGTGGCGCGGTTGCGGTTCGTGTTGACCGCGCAGCGGGACCAGTATCTGCCGTTGCGGGTGATCCGTGATCAGTTGGCGGATTGGGACGGGTCGGGTGGGGTGCCGGGTCGGCAGCGGCCGACGTTGGTGGCGGTCGGTCCCGGTGGTGAGGTGCCGGGTCGGGAGGGGGCGGAGCCGGCTGAGTCGGCCGAGGTGCGGCTGGGGCGGGCGGATCTGCTGTCGCGGAGTGGCCTCGACGAGTCGACGTTGGTCGAGTTGGAGCGGCTCGGTGTGCTGGTGTCGGATCCGCCGGGTTGGTACGACGCGGATGCGTTGATCATCGCGCGGGCGGTGGCGGGGTTGGCTGCGTACGGGTTGGAGCCGCGGCACCTGCGGGGGTATCGGACGGCGGCGGATCGGGAGGTCGGTCTGTTCGCGCAGTTGGTGGCTCCGTTGGCGCGGCAGAGCGATCCGGCGGCGCCGGCTCGGGCGGCGGAGACGGCGCGGGAGCTGGTGGCGTTGTCGCAGCAGTTGCACGCGGCGTTGGTGCGGGTGGGGCTGCGGTCGACGTTGGGTCGGTGAGGGTGTGGGGCCGGGTGCCGTGTGGTGCCCGGCTTCGGCCGCTGGTGGGTTCGGAAAGTTCTGCCTTCGGAAGCGTGTCGTAGGCTTGCCGGGGTAACCCTTCCTGACGAGGCGTGGTGCAAATAGCGCATGAGGCTCTCGTGTCGCGGTCCGTGTACCGTGCAGGGAAGGGCGGTGCGTAGGCGACGACGACACGGAGGCGGCGGTGCGCGAGCTGAGCGTGGTCGGAGTTCGGGTGGAGCTGCCCAGCAACCAGCCGATCGTCCTGCTGCGGGAGGTCGAGGGGGACCGCTATCTGCCGATCTGGATCGGCGCGGTCGAGGCGACGGCGATCGCCTATGAGCAGCAGGGCGTCAAGCCGGCACGGCCGTTGACGCATGATCTGCTGCGGGATGTGCTGACTGCGTTGCAGGCGCCGTTGCGGGCGGTGGAGATCACCGAGCTGAAGGAGAACGTCTTCTACGCCGATCTGTTGATCGGTGACGGCGTGCGGGTGTCGGCGCGGCCGAGCGATTCCATTGCGTTGGCGTTGCGGGTGGGGGCTCCGATTCGTTGTGCCGAGCAGGTCCTCAGTGAGGCGGGGATCGTGATCCCGGACGAGCAGGAGGACGAAGTGGAGAAGTTCCGGGAGTTCCTGGAGCAGGTGCGGCCGGAGGACTTCGCGGGGTGAATGGCCGCCGACTGGGCAGGTCGGCGTGGAGCGACGGCGGTCGTCACGGTGGGGTGACCGTTGGCTGCGGTGGGTGATCTTCCGAGTTGGTGCGCGGCGTGTCGCGGTGCTTCCTGCGTGGTAACTCCCGAGGGCGGCTATAGGGTTGCGGTGTCGAGGGGTGCACGTACGGGGAGATTAGGGCGTGGCACCGCACGGGCGGGGAGGTTGTCCGGATGCACGAGCCGCAGGATCCTGGTCCGGGTATGGAGCAGCAGGCGGGTGTGGTGGGGCCTGAGCCGGACGGTGACGGTGAGGTCGGCTACCGGGGTGTGACGGCGTGCCACGCGGTGGGTATCAGTTACCGGCAGTTGGACTACTGGGCCCGGACGGGTCTGGTGGTGCCGAGCGTGCGGGACGCTTCGGGGTCGGGGACGTCCCGGCTGTATTCCTTCCGTGACCTCGTGGTGTTGAAGGTCGTGAAGCGGCTGTTGGACGCCGGGGTGTCGTTGCAGAACATCCGGAAGGCGATCGAGGCGCTGCGGTCGCGTGGGGTGGAGGACCTGGCGGGCATCACGTTGATCTCCGATGGGACGACGGTGTACGAGTGCCGGTCGCCGGAGGAGGTGGTCGACCTGTTGCAGGGCGGCCAGGGGGTGTTCGGCATCGCGATCGGTGGTGCGTTCAAGGAGATCCAGGGGTCGTTGTCGCATCTGCCGGCGGAGTCGGTGGGTGGTCCGCCGGTGGTGGATTCGTCGGATTCGCCGGAGTCGCCGGAGTCGGTGGGTGACGAGTTGGCGGCGCGGCGGGCGCGGCGTCGGGCGGGCTGAGCCGGCGAGGGCACCTGCGGATCGCGCTGTGGCTGGGGCCCGGCGCGATCTTGCTTTTGGTGACGCAGCGTGCCGTGCGGCGGGGCGGTTGCGTCCGGTGGGCGGGACTGCGTTCGGGGTGGGCCGGGGCGGGTTGCAGGTGGCGTTTCCGCTGGTCAGCGGTGGTGAACTGGGGCTGGGCGGCCGGGCGCTGGGTCCCTTCCATTGTGGATGGGCGCTACGTTGGGCTGCCCGCCGCCGATGACAGATTGTTGAGGTTTTCGGCGCGCCGCCGGGGGCGATTCTTGTGGACGATGAAGGTGCCGGCCGGTCGGCTGTTGTCACGAACCTGATAGGCCGGGCGTGACCCTGCCCAGTTGGCGCGCTATCGTCCCACACGGTCGTGCTGGCAATCACGTCACGCCAGTTCCTCGCCAGCCGACCGGCTGCCCCTCCGCGCCGATCGGCGTGGCCCTGCAACCTGGAAGGAACGACCGTGACAGTTACTGAAGAGACCGCGCCCTCCCACTACGAGCGCATCGGTGGCGCCAGCTCGGTCAAGGCGGCGGTGGCGCTGTTCTACGACAAGGTCCTCGCCGACCCGGAGCTGGCCGGTTACTTCGCCGATCTGAACATGCCGGAGCAGCGGCGGCACCTGGCGCTGATGCTGACCGTGGTGCTCGGCGGGCCGAACGAGTACGACGGTCGTGACCTGGCCGAGGCGCACAAGCCGTTGAACATCCCGGTGGCGCACTACGTCAAGGTGGGTGCGCACCTGACCGCGACGCTGGTGGAGCTGCGTGTGCCGGCGGACACCATCGGTTACGTGGAGGTCGTCCTGGAGAAGGTGCAGGACCAGGTGGTGGCCCCGCGGAGCGGGACGGGCGTCTGAGTGTGGACGCGGAACGGCTGAAGCAGAGCTGGTCCCAGGTCGCCGCGCACGGCGAGCAGGTGCCGTTCTATTTCTATTCGATGTTGTTCCTGGCCCATCCCGAGGTCCGGCAGATGTTCCCCACGAACATGGCCGGGCAGCGGGATCGGCTGGTGACCGCGTTGGGGCACATCGTGTCCAACGTGGACCAGGTCGACGGCCTGGTCGGGTTCCTGCAGGATCTGGGTGTCGACCATCGCAAGTTCGCGGTGCGCGAGGAGCACTATCCGGCGGTCGGGGAGGCGCTGGTGGCGACGCTGCAGCATTTCCTCGGCGAGGCGTGGACGGACGACCTGGCCCAGGACTGGACGGCCGCGTACGGGTTGGTCTCGCAGGTGATGATCGACGCCGCGCAGGCGGCCGAGACGAAGGCCCCGCCGTGGTGGGTGGCCGAGATCCTCGGTCACGAGCGGCGCACGTTCGACCTGTCGGTGTTGACGCTGCGCCCGCAGTACCTGCTGCCGTTCACGCCGGGCCAGTCGATCGGGGTGTCCCACCCGTCGGTGCGGGCGTGGCGGTACTACTCGCCGGCGAACGCGCCACGCGGGGACGGCACGCTGGAGCTGCACGTGCGGGCGGCGCCGGGTGGCACCGTGTCGCCGCGTCTGGTGTACGGGTGCACGGTGGGTGACCAGATCTACCTGTCGGCGCCGGTGGGTGACCGGTTGACGCTGTGGCCGGCCGGGTCGGCCGATCTGCTGCTGTTGGCCAGCGGTACCGGCTGGGCACCGTTGAAGTCGCTGGTGGAGCAGGTCGGGGCGGAGGGTTCCCGCCGCCGGGTCGACCTGTACGTGGGGGCCCGTTCGCGCAACGAGTTCTACGACAACGATGCCATCGACAAGTTCGCGGCGTCGTACCCGTGGTTGAACGTCACCTACGTGGTGGGGGCGGACTTCCAGCAGCCCGGGGCGTTCGCGCACGTGGTGGACCAGGCGTTGGCCGACGAGGATTTCCGGTCCCGGCATGTCTACATCTGCGGTTCCGACGAGATGGTCAGCCATTCGGTGGCCAGGTTGACCGAGTCGGGTTATCACGCCGCTCAGATGCACCACGAGGGTTTCGGCAAGCACTGGTACGGGCCGATGTGGCGGACGTCGACCGCCCCTGACGATTCCAGAGGTGTTCGGTGAGTGCGAGTAGTGTGCTTGCGAGCCCCGCAGTCGCGAGCGAAAGGGGGGTCCGGTGAGCGCGACCCCGATCAGCAGGTACGACGGCGGTGAGGTCTCCAGCGTGCAGGTTCGGATGACCTCGGATCGGGTGCGCCGGTGGGAGTTCGACGCGGCGTCGTTCGCCCGCCGTGGCTATGACCCGACGGAAGTCGACCGGTTCCGGATGCAGGTGGCCGACGAGCTGGATCTGCTGGCGACGCAGGTGGCGGATCTGCGGGCCGAGAACGAGCGGCTCAACGACCATCTGGAGCTGCACCGGCACGGGGTGATTCCGAGTACCGGGGCGAAGCTGCCCGCGGCGAAGGAGATCAACCTGCTGTCGGCGGCGCAGCGGGAGGCCGAGCAGATCATCGCCCAGGCACACGACTACGCCCAGCGGGTGGCCGAGTACGCCCGGGCGCAGTACGAGAGCTACATGCGGGCGGCGGTGGAGGAGGCGAGGCAGGAGGCCGAGCGGGTGGTGGAGGAGTACCGCACCAGCGCCGGCGTGAAGTTCGACGACTCCGTGGCCGCCCGGGAGGCGTTGCGGATCTTTGGCGACATGATGATCTCGCACATGCAGGCGGCGGCCCGGCACTTGGACGACGGCAGTGAGCAGCTGTCGCGGACGATGCAGCGGATCGCCGCGGAGGTCGGCGGCATGACGGTGGGCGTCAGCCCTGCGGCCGTGAACGGCGGCAGGGCGCCGGCGGTGGATGGTGGTCGGGTACGGGTCGCCGTGGCGCCCCGCCACCAGCGCTGACCCGGTTCGGCCCGCCGGTCCCTGGTGACTGGCGGGCCGACTTCGTCGTGGCCCCCCCAGCCCGCTGGCCGGGGACGGTCAGCGGGCGGCGGCGCGGATCGCGTCGGCGATCGGCGTCTCCCCGCCGACCAGTTCCAGGGTCAGACCGGCGGTGGCCGGCTCGTAGAGGAGCGCGAGCAGGACCCGGGCCACGTCGGCGCGGGTGACCTCGCCGGGGTCGACGTGTCGGGCGAGGCTGATCCGCCCGACGGGCTGGTCGTCGGTGAGCCGCCCGGGACGCAGCACGGTCACCTCGAGGTCCTGGCCGATGACCTCAACCTCGGCGGCCTTCTTCGCCCGCAGGTACGCCGCCCACACCTCGTCGCTGTCGGGCTTGGGCGGGGCGTCCACGCCCATCGAGGAGACCAGCAGGTAGCGGCGGACGCCGGCGCGCTGGGCGGCGTCGGCGAGCAGCACGGCGGCGGCCCGGTCGACGGTGTCTTTACGGGCGGCGCCGCTGCCCGGCCCGGCGCCGGCGGCGAACACCACCGCGTCCGCGCCGGCCACGTGGGCGGCGACGGTGTCGACGTCGGTGTGTTCCAGGTCGGCCACGACCGGTTCGGCGCCGGCGGCGTGCAGCGCGGCGGCGTGCTCGGGGTTGCGGATCAGCCCCACGGCGGTGTCGCCGCGTCCGGCGAGTTCCCGCTCCAACAGTTTGGCGATCTTGCCGTGGCCTCCGGCGATGACGACTCGCATGCCCTCAACGTAGCCGCCGGGCGGGCCGCCCGGCGGGCGAGCGCGTGAGCCCCGCCCCGGTCGCCGGCGGGCGGCGGTTGAGGCAGCATGGACGGGTGAGGCAGATCTTCGACGCGTTGACCCGGCTGGTGGGCGCGGGGGACGTGGTGGTGCTCAGCGGCGCCGGGTTGTCCACCGAGTCGGGCATCCCGGACTATCGGGGGCCGAGCGGCGCGGCTCGCCGGCACACCCCGATGACGTATCAGGCGTTCACCCGGGACCCGGACGCGCGGCGGCGCTACTGGGCGCGTAGTCACCTGGGGTGGCGGCTGATCGCCCGGGCCGCCCCGAACGCGGGGCATCGGGCGGTGGCGCGGCTGCAGCACGCCGGCCTGGTCAGTGGGATCATCACGCAGAACGTCGACGGTCTGCACACGGCGGCCGGCAGCACCGGGGTGATCGAGTTGCACGGCCGGCTCGACGAGGTGGTTTGCCTGGACTGCGGCAACCTGACCTCCCGGGAGGAGTTGGACCGGCGGCTGCGCGAGGCCAACCCGGGCTTCGCGGCGCGGGTGGCCCAGGTCAACCCCGACGGCGACGTCGACCTGCCCGACGAGGGGGTCGCCGGGTTCCGGACCGTCGACTGCGGTATCTGCGGCACCGGCATGCTGAAGCCGGACGTGGTGTTCTTCGGCGAGACGGTGCCCGCGCCCCGCGTCGCCGACTGTTTCGCCCTGGTCGAGGCGGCCCGGGCGGTGCTGGTGCTCGGCTCGTCGTTGACGGTCATGTCGGGACGGCGGTTCGTGATCCGGGCGGCGAAACTGGGCATTCCGGTCGCCATCGTCAACCAGGGGCCCACCCGCGGTGACGGCCACGCCACCGTGGCGGTGGACGGGCCGCTGGGTGAGGTGCTGTCCGCGGTTGCCGACCGTGTCGCCGGCCCGGCGGCGGCTGTCGGCAGCGACGTCGTCGCCGGGGAGCCGGCGGCGGTGTAGGGGGCACCCGGTGGGGAGGACATGAGCCGGAAACATGGGCGCTGGTAGCGTTGACCAGGCCGGTACCACCCACGCGGGAGAGACCGCCCGGAAACACCCCGGGCGGCGCCGAAGGGGCAGCTTCCTCCCCGGAACCTCTCAGGCAAAAGGACCACGTGGGCAGGCACTGTGGAGCGCGTGAGCGCGACTCAGGGGGAGGTTGACCTGTCGACCTCGCCCCGACAAGGAGCGCACCCATGACCGCAGAGCAGTTCGCCGACCGGCATATCGGCCCCGACCTGGGTGACGAGCGCCGGATGTTGGAAACGGTCGGCTACAGCTGCGTCGACGAGCTGATGGACGCGGCGATCCCCGAGGTGATCCGCTGGCACGGCGCTCTGGACCTGCCGGCGCCGGCCAGTGAGCGGGAGACGATCGCTGAGCTGCGTGCCCTGGCCGCCCGGAACACCGTCGCCGTGTCGATGATCGGCCTGGGCTACCACGGCACGCACACCCCGGCGGTGATCCGCCGCAACGTGCTGGAGAACCCGGCGTGGTACACCGCGTACACGCCGTACCAGCCGGAGATCAGCCAGGGCCGGCTGGAGGCGCTGCTGAACTTCCAGAGCATGGTGTCGGAGCTGACCGCGCTGCCGGTCGCGAACGCCTCCATGCTCGACGAGGGCACCGCCGCGGCCGAGGCGATGACGCTCGCCCGCCGCGCGTCCAAGAGCAAGAGCACCGTGTACGTGGTGGACGCGGACGCGCTGCCGCAGACCATCGCGGTGATCACCAGCCGGGCGGAGCCGCTCGGCATCGACGTGCGCGTGGTCGACCTCGAGCGTGACGAACTGCCCGAGGGGTTCTTCGGCCTGCACCTGCAGTACCCGGGCGCGTCCGGGGCGGTTCGCGACCACGCGAGGCTGGTCGAGGCGGCGCACTCGGTCGGGGCGCTGGTGTGCGTGGCCGCGGACCTGCTGGCGTTGGCGCTGCTGCGCCCGCCGGGGGAGTTCGGTGTCGACATCGCCGCCGGCACCACCCAGCGGTTCGGTGTGCCGATGGGCTTCGGTGGGCCGCATGCGGGCTACCTGGCGGTGCGGGCGGGCCTGGAGCGGATGCTGCCCGGCCGGCTGGTCGGCGTGTCGAAGGACGCCGACGGCAACCCGGCGTACCGGTTGGCGTTGCAGACCCGCGAGCAGCACATCCGCCGGGAGAAGGCGACCAGCAACATCTGCACCGCGCAGGTGCTGCTGGCGGTGATGGCCGGCATGTACGCGGTCTACCACGGCCCGGACGGGCTGCGGGCGATCGCCCGGCGTACCCACGGCATGGCGGCGCGGCTCGCGGCCGGGCTGCGCGCCGGGGGCGTCGAGGTCGCGGACGTGGCGTTCTTCGACACCGTCACCGCGGCGGTGCCGGGGCGTGCCGCGGAGGTGGTGGCCGCCGCCGTGGCGCGCAACGTCAACCTGCGGCTGGTCGACGCCGACCGGGTGGGTGTCTCCTGCGACGAGACGACCACGCCGGCGCACCTGGCGGCGGTGTGGGCGGCGTTCGGGGTGCCGCACTTCGACGGCGCTGTCGATGACGGGCTGCCGGCCGAGCTGAGCCGCACGTCGGATTTCCTCACCCACCCGGTGTTCCACAGCCACCACTCGGAGACGGCGATGCTGCGGTATCTGCGGCGGCTGGCCGACTTCGACTACGCGCTGGACCGGGGCATGATCCCGCTGGGGTCGTGCACGATGAAGCTGAACGCCACCACCGAGATGGAGGCGATCACCTGGCCGGAGTTCGCCCACCTGCACCCGTTCGCGCCGGCCGAGCAGACCGCCGGGTACCGGGAGCTGATCGGCCAGTTGGAGGACTGGCTGGCGGAGCTGACCGGGTACGACGCGGTCAGCGTGCAGCCCAACGCCGGCTCGCAGGGGGAGCTGGCCGGGCTGCTGGCCATCCGGGCGTACCACCGGCAGCGTGGGCAGGGGGACCGGGACGTGTGCGTGATCCCGTCGTCGGCGCACGGCACCAACGCGGCGTCGGCGGTGATGGCCGGGATGCGGGTGGTCGTGGTGGCCTGTGATGTGGACGGCAACGTCGACCTGGTCGACCTCGATGCGAAGATCGACAAGCATCGGGACGCCCTGGCGGCGATCATGGTGACGTACCCGTCGACGCACGGGGTGTACGAGACGGGCATCGCGTCGTTGTGCGCGAAGGTGCACGACGCCGGCGGCCAGGTGTACGTCGACGGCGCGAACCTCAACGCCCTGGTCGGGTTCGCCAAGCCGGGGCGGTTCGGCGCGGACGTGTCGCACCTGAACCTGCACAAGACGTTCTGCATTCCGCACGGTGGCGGCGGTCCGGGCGTGGGTCCGGTGGCGGTGCGGGCGCACCTGGCGCCGTTCCTGCCTGGCGACCCGGTGGGGGCGCGCGAGCAGGGCCGGCCGGCGATCTCCGCGGCGAACCACGGGTCGGCGGGGATCCTGCCGATCCCGTGGGCGTACCTGCGGATGATGGGCGCTGAGGGGCTGACCCGGGCGACCGGGGTGGCGGTGTTGGCGGCGAACTACGTGGCGGCGCGGTTGCGCAACCACTTCCCGGTGCTGTACGCCGGCAACAAGGGCCTGGTGGCGCACGAGTGCATCCTGGATCTGCGGCCGCTGACCAAGGCGAGCGGGGTGAGCGTCGACGATGTGGCGAAGCGGCTGATCGACTACGGCTTCCACGCGCCGACGATGTCGTTCCCGGTGGCGGGGACGCTGATGGTGGAGCCGACCGAGAGTGAGGACCTGGCCGAGCTGGACCGGTTCTGCGACGCGATGATCGCGATCCGGGTGGAGATCGACAAGGTGGCTTCGGGTGAGTGGCCGGCCGGGGACAACCCGCTGTCCAACGCCCCGCACACGGCGGCGATGGCGTCCGGCGACGAGTGGCCGCACCCGTATCCGCGGTCGGTGGGCGCGTATCCGGCCGGGGTGGACCGGGCGGGGAAGTACTGGCCGCCGGTGCGGCGGATCGACGGCGCGTACGGCGACCGGAACCTGGTCTGCTCGTGCCCGTCACCGGAGGTGTTCGAAAGCTGACGCGCGGGTGCCGGGGCGGTCGTCGGGGACGCCCCGGCCGGGCGTCCGACCTGGTCAAGGCCGGCTGGGCCCGGGTCGGACGCCCGCGCTGCGGTCACGCAGCGTGGTGAGATCAGGCGACGAGGGCGTGCCGGGCGGGCCCGCGGTGCGGGGCGATGCTGCTGCCGTCGGGAAGCAGTTCGCCGGTGTCCTCGAAGACGATGACGCCGTTGCAGAGCAGGCTCCAGCCCTGCTCGGGGAAGCAGGCGATGACGCGGGCGGCTTCGCGGTCGGTCGCCTCAGCGGAGGGGCAGGTGGGTTGGTGCTGGCACATCGGGTTCTCCGGGCTGTGGGGGCGCTGTGTCATGGTTCACATGACCAGTGACGCACAGTACCAAGCGAAAGCGCGCGCTATCGAGCATGCTTCCGTCTTGTTCACCTTAAATCGGCTGAACGGATGAGTAGAAATGGGCCGGACGGCGTGGAAGCGCTCCCACAGCGAGTGATCGACGTGCCCGGCGCCCCCGCGGCCTGCCGGACACGACTCGTGGAACGGGCCCGCCTGCAGTGGCGGCCCGCCGACGGCGGCGACCCCGCCGCGCTCGCGCAGGAGTTCCTCGCCGTACACGGCATCGCCCTGCACGACCTGGCCCGCCCGGCCGCCCACGACCCGCACGGCGCCTGCGGCGCCGCCCTGTACCTGTCCGCCGCCGCCGGGGCCCGGGCCGCCGGTGGCCCGCCCGGCGCGCCCACCCCCGTCCCGGCGCTGCCCGACCTGGTGGTGGTCGTCTACGGCCACGCCGACCGGCCGCCCGCCCCCCAGCGCCCGGCCGAGCGCGGCTGGTGGCTGGGGGACTGGCGGGACAGCTGGACCCCCCGCCAGCACGCCGACGCCGTGGCGGCGGTGCGCGCCGCCATCGGCCGCGGCGACGTCTACCAGGTCAACCTGGTCGGCCACGCCGCCGCGCCGTACGCCGGGGACCCGCGGCCGGCGCTCGCCCGGCTGGCCGCCCTGCCCGGCGCCCGCTACGGCGGCACCCTGACCGGTGCGGGCTGGGCGATCGGCTGCGCCTCGCCGGAGACCCTGATCGCCCTCGAGGACGGCCGTTTGGTCACCCGGCCGATCAAAGGCACCCGGCCGGCAACCCCCGCCGGACGCCGGGACCTGCTCGCCTCCGCCAAGGAACGCGCCGAGCACGTCATGATCGTCGACCTGGAACGCAACGACCTGGCCCGGGTGGCCCGCACCGGCTCGGTGCGGGTGGACGAGCTGTTCGCCGTACGCCGATGGTGTGACCTGTGGCAGGCGGAGTCGACGGTGTCGGCGGCGCCCGCCGACGGGCTGGGCCTGGCGGCGCTGCTGCGCGCGGTCTGCCCGGGCGGGTCGGTGACCGGCGCGCCCAAGCTCGCCGCGCTGGAGCGGATCGCGGCCCTCGAACCGGTCGGCCGGGGCGCCAGCATGGGCGCGCTGGGCTGGGTCGGACCCGGGCGGATCGACCTGGGGCTGACCATCCGCACGGCCGCGGCCGACGCGCAGCGGCTGCACCTGTGGGCCGGCGGCGGCATCACCTGGGGCAGCGACCCGGCGGCCGAGGTCGCCGAGGCGGCGGCGAAGGCCGCCCCGGTACGCGCCCTGCTCGCCGCCGGCTGAGCCGCCGCGGCTTGCGGCCTCCGGGCGGCGGGGCCGGTCAGGCGCGGGCGAAGGCGTCGAGCGCGGCGACCACCCGCTCGCCCACCCCGTGGCCGCTGCCGTGGCCGCCGGCCTCGACGATCTCCAGCCGGGCATCCGGCCAGGCCTGGGTGAGCTGCCAGGCGATGTCCGGCGGGCCGCTGACGTCGAGGCGACCCTGCACCAGCACGCCGGGGATGCCGGCGAGCTTCCCGGCGTCGCGCAGCAGCGCCCCGTCGGGCAGGAAGCCCAGGTTGCTGAAGTAGTGGGTCACGATCCGGACGAAGGCGGCCCGGAACACCGGGTCGGCGTAGCGGGGGCTGGGCTTGAAGCCGCCGGCGAGGGAGACGTGCACGTCCTCCCAGTCGCACCAGTCACGCTCGGCCTGCTCCCGCACCGCCGGGTCCGCGTCGTTGACCAGCCGGGCGTACGCGGCGGACAGGTCGCCGTCGCGGTCGGCCTCGGGCACGCCGTCGCGGAACCGGGCCCACTCCCGCGGGAAGATCCGCCCCATGTCCCGGGTCACCCAGTCGATCTCCCGGCGGGTGTTGGCGACCACGCTGAACAGCACCAGCGCGCTGACCCGCTGCGGGTGGCGCTGGGCGTACGCCAGGGACAGCGACGACCCCCACGAGGCCCCGCACAGCAGCCACCGGTCGACCTCCAGGTGCTCGCGCAGCCGTTGCATGTCGGCGAGCAGGTGCGCGGTGGTGTTGACCGACAGGTCCACCGCCGGGTCGGCGGCGTGCGGGGTGCTGCGCCCGCAGCCGCGCTGGTCGAACAGGATGATCCGGTAGGCGGCCGGGTCGAACAGTTGCCGCCATGACGGGGTGGCGCCGGAGCCGGGGCCGCCGTGCACCACCAGGGCGGGCCGGCCGTCGGGGTTGCCGCAGGTCTCCCAGTACACCTGCTGGCCGTCGCCGACGTCGAGCAGCCCGTGCGCGTACGGCTCGATCGGTGGATACATCCGGGTTCCCTCCCACACACCAGACACAACAGCGCTGTTACATTAGCGGACGTGACCGCCACCCCCGACCGCGAGGCACTGGGCACCCTGCTGCGCCACGTCCTGGAACTGCTCGACGGCGACGTCGCCGCCACCTACACCAACCTCGACCTGGCCGACTACCGGCCCCGGTACTCACCGCTGGTGCGGGTGCTGGTCGCCGACGGGCCGCTGCCCATCCGCGACCTCGCCGCCCGGATCGGGGTCACCCACTCCGCCGCCAGCCAGACCGTCGCCCAGATGAGCCGCGCCGGCCTGGTCACCCTCACCCCCGGCACCGACGCCCGGCAGCGCATCGTCACCCTCACCGACCGGACACGGGCCCTGCTGCCCGTCATCGAGGCCGAATGGGCCGCCACCACCACCGCCATGCGGCAACTCGACGCCGAACTGCCCGTACCCCTGGCCGACGAGCTGTACGCGGTCCTCGCGGCGCTGGCCCGGCGTCCGCTGCGCGACCGGATCGCCGACACCGGCCTGGCCCCCACCAGCGCGCCCTGACCAGCCGGCGCAGTCGCCGGTAGGGCCCCCCGAGGTGACCACCGAGTACAGCGGCACCGGGGATCCCGCCCGCAGCCTCGCCCTGTCGTGGCGGACCCGGGACAAGCCCAGCCGCAAGGGCGCCGACCTCACCGTGGAGCGGATCGAGTTCGGCCTCGCCCGCGTCCTCGACGACATCGAGGTCCTGGTGCGGCAGCGGTCCGCCGACTGACCGACCGGTGCGCACGCCACCGCGGGTAACGACCGGTTAGCCTTCCGGGCATGACTATGCGCCCGATCCGGATCATCGGTGATCCCGTGCTGCGTACCCGCTGCGAGCCGGTGACCAGCTTCGACGCCGACCTGCGCGCGCTCGTGCAGGACCTGATGGACACGCTGCTCGGCGCGCCCGGCCGGGCCGGCGTGGCCGCCCCGCAGATCGGGGTGAGCGCGCAGGTGTTCGTCTACGACGCCGACGGCCACCGCGGCCATCTGATCAACCCGACGCTGGACCTGTCCGAGGAACTCCAGGACGACGACGAGGGCTGCCTGTCCATTCCCGGCCTGTACTTCCCGACCCGGCGGGCGACGCACGCCACCGCGCGCGGCGTCGACCAGCACGGCGAGCCGTTGACCATCTCCGGCAGCGGCTTCCTGGCCCGGGCCCTGCAACACGAGACCGACCACCTGCACGGCCGCCTGTACGTCGACACGCTGCGCGGCGACACCCGCCGCCGGGCGCTGCGGGAGATCCGCGCCGGCCGGTTCGACTCGCCCAGCCGGGGGTTGTGACAACTCGTGGGGGTGACCGGCCCGACCGGCCACCCCCACGCCGGGCAGACGGGCGCGCCGTCCGATCAGGTGCGCCGCCGCAGCGCGCACTCGGTGAAGTCGGCGACGCGGGTGAAACCGAGCCGTTCGTAGAGGCGTACGGCGGTGGTGTTGTCGGCCCGGACGTTGAGCATCACGTGGTCGACCTCGGCGCGCAGCCGGGCGCAGAGCGCGGCCACGGCCGCGGCGGCCAGCCCCCGGCCGCGGGCACGGGGGTGGGTGGTGACGTTGCCCAGGGCAGCCACCCGCCAGGTGGGAGACCACACATGCACCCCGGCCACCGCGACAAGCTCGCCGCCGTCCCGGACGCCCACGTACTGGCCGGTGTCCAGCATCCGCGGGTCGAACCAGTTGCCCGGGTACGCGGCCGCGTACAGGTCGAGCAGCGCCGGCAGGTCGGCGCGGCCGAGCACCTGGCCGGCCGGGGTGACCCGGGCCAGGCGGTCCGGGTCGGTCAACGCCATCCGGTGGTGCACGGCGGCGTCGGACACCTCGCACCAGCGCGCCACCGCGACGTCCAGGCCGGGGGAGAGGTGCGCCCACAGCCGGGCCGGCAGCATCGGCGCGAGATCGTCCAGCAGCGCCGCCAGCTCCCCGGTCCGCCCCGGCGCGGCGAACGCCAGCAGCGTCGGCAGCTCGACGCCGTGGTAGAGCAGCGCCACCTGGTCGCCGCGCCGGAACCACGACGTGTAGGGCCAGAAGAAGTCGTCGAGGTCGCCCAGCTGGTAGGCGTGCAGCACCGGGTCCCGGCCCAGCAGCTCGGCCAGGACGGCCCGGTCGTGTTCGGCGCGGACGGGCATCCGCTGATGATCACATGCCGGCGTTCAGCAGCCGTAAGCGCGTCCCGCCGCGGCGGGCAGGTTGTCGTGGCCCCACCGGGCGAGCGCGCCCAGGGCCGGCACCAGGGCGCCGCCCCGGTCGGCTCTCGGCTGACCGGGCCCGGCCACACCCCGGCCCGGTCAGCCGGCCACCCACTGGTCGTAACCCAACTTGCCCACCAACGCCACCACCACGACCAGCAGCACCACCCGCACGAAACCAGCGCCGCGCCGCAACGCCATCCGCGCACCCAACGCCGCCCCCGCGACGTTGCACACCGCCATCGCCGCCCCCAGCAGCCACCACACGTGCCCCGTCGCCGCGAACACCACCAACGCCCCCAGGTTCGTACCCGCGTTGACCACCTTCGCCATCGCCGAGGCGTGCACGAAATCCGCCCCCACCAGCGCGGTGAACGCCAACACCAGGAATGTCCCCGTACCCGGCCCGATCAACCCGTCGTACAGGGCAATACCCAACCCGGCCACCGCCACCGCCACCACCACCCGTGCCGACGTACGCCGATGCGGCAACGCCAGCACCCCCAACCGCGGCCGCGTCAACACGAACACCGCCACCGACACCAGCACCACCAGCACCACCGGCCGGTAGGCCCCCGCCGGCACCGCCCCCGCCAACGCCGCACCCAGCCCCGCGGTCAGCACCGCCAGCCCCGCCGACGGCCCCGCCACCGCCCAGTCCAGCTTGGTACGCCGCGCATACGTCACCGCCGCCGTCGACGTACCGAAGATCGCGGCCAACTTGTTCGTGCCCAACGCCGTGGCCACCGGCACCCCCGGCGCCGCCACCAGCAGCGCCGGCAACAGCAACAGACCCCCACCGCCCACCACCGCGTCCACCCAGCCCGCCATCGCGGCCGCGGTCAACAACGTCGTCAGCGACAGAAGATCCACAGGCGGCCATTCTGCCCACCGCCACCACGCCGACGAGCCCCGCTGTGGCCAGCCTCACCCCAGCTCAACGCCCCCGGCGACGCCGCAACCACAAACCCGCCGACGCCACCGCCACGAACACCAGCATCGAACAGACCACCGCCTTCAGCATCCGGCAAGCCTGCCACGCGGACGTAGGGTGAGTTCGTGCGCCTGGTCACCTTCAACCTGCTGCACGGCCGGTCCCTCACCGACGGACTCGTCGACCCCGACCGGCTCACCGCCGCCGTCACCGCACTCGACGCCGACATCCTCGCCCTGCAGGAGGTCGACCGCGACCAGTCCCGCAGCGGCAACCTGGACCTCACCGCCATCGCCGCCCGCGCCCTCCACGCCCCCGAACACCGCTTCGCCGCCGCCGTCGTCGGCACCCCCGGCGAACAGCTGCGCCCACTCACCCACGACGACGACGGCCACGGCGAACCCTGCTACGGCATCGGCCTGGTCAGCCGGCACCCCGTCCGCTCCTGGCAGGTCACCCGGCTACGCCCCGCCCCGGTACGCTCCCCGGTCTACGTCCCCGGCCCCGGCGGGGGACTGGTGCTGCTGCACGACGAACCCCGCGTCGTCCTCGCCGCCGTCCTCGACACCCCGTACGGGCCACTCACCGTCGCCGCCACCCACCTGTCCTTCGTCCCCGGCTGGAACATGCTGCAACTGCGCCGCGTCGTACGCGCCCTGCGCGCCTTGCCCGCACCGCGGATCCTCCTCGGCGACCTCAACCTGCCCGCCGGGCCCGCCGCCCTGCTGTCCCGCTGGCGGCCCCTCGGCCGGCGCCCCACCTACCCCGCCGGCCAGCCCCGCGTCCAACTCGACCACATCCTCGCCGACCGGCACGGCCGCGACCGGCTACCACCCGTCACCAGCGTCGACACGCCGCTGTCCACCATCTCCGACCACCGGCCCCTCGTCGTCGACCTCAGCACTCCCAGCTGACCCTCAACCACCACACCTGCCAGCAACGGCCATCACCACCGGGCGACGGCCCGGAAAACCCCCCGGCCACCGGCCGCCCCATGATGCGATGGTGCAACGAGGGGAGGGGCCAGCCCATGTCGCTGACCGGCCTACCGCTGCTGCTCCTGGTCGCCGCCGCCGCCGTCGCCGCCGCCGCGGCCACCGCCCGCACCTGGCGACACCACCGCCGCTGGACACACCTCACCCGGGCCGCCGCCGTGCTGCTCACCGAAACCCTCGCCCTGGTCGCCGCCGGCCTCGCCGTCAACCGGACCGCGCAGTTCTACCCCACCTGGGCCGACCTGCTGCCCGCCGACACCATCCACCGCGACACCGGCCCCGCCCGGCCCGGCCACCTCGACCACGTCATCACCAGCCGGGCCGGCCGCACCGCCGGCGGCCCCGTCAGCTTCACCTGGCACCCACCCCGCTGGACCAGCTGGCCCGTCACCGCCGCCCCCACCGTCGTCGTCCCCGCCGACTACCCACAGCACCCCACCTGGCGCTACCCGGTGATCATCCTCGCCGCCCCGGCCAACCCCGCCCACGAAACCAGCGCCGCGCACACCGCCGAGGACCGCGCCGGACCCGCCGTCATCGTCCTCACCCACCTGCGCCCCGCCGCCACCCCCGACATCCTCACCGAGACCCTGCCCACCAGCCTCACCCGAGACCTACGCGTCACCACCCACAACTGGGCGCTCGTCGCCGGCGACCAGCTCACCCCGCTCGCCCGGGCCGCCGTCCACGCCGCACCCACCCGCTATCCCACCCTCGCCCTGATCGGCGACAACCCGAACCAGCCCGCCACCCCCGCACCCACCGACCTGCCCGCCACCGAAACCGTCGCCGTCGCCGGCATACCCACCCGACCCGGCGACCCGGCCACCCACCTCGACACGCCCCCCGCAGAGCAGCTCACCGCCGCCCTGACCTGGGCCTGCCAGCAGACACCCCCACCGCTCAGCGCACCCACCCAACTGATCCCACCACCGTCCCGCCGCCCCCACCATCACCACCACAATCCACCGACCGGAGGCTGACCAATGGCACCCGACAGCCTCACCGCCGCCCTCACCGCCACCATCGCCGCCGTCCTCGCCGCCGTACTGCTCTCCGCCACCTGGGACCGCGCCACCGGCCCACGCCGCGCCGCCCTGCGCGCCACCACCGCCGCCTGCTGCCTCACCACCGCCCTGACCGCCACCGGCCTCTGGATCAACCGCCAGGTCGACACCTTCCCCACCTGGTCCGCCCTCGCCGGCCACCACATCACCAGCACCGACCCGGCCCCCACCACCGACCACACCAGCGGACAACTCGTCACCTTCACCGTCACCGGCACCGCCAGCGGCCTCACCCTGCCCGTCCACGCCTACCTGCCCGACGCCTACCGGGAACAACCCACCGCACGTTTCCCCGTCATCGAAGCGCTGCACGGCTACCCCGGCTCGCCCTCCTCCTGGCTCAACCGCCTCGCCGCCACCCGCCACCTCGACCAGGAAATCGCCGCCGGCCGGATGGCACCCACCGTCGTGCTGTTCCCCCCACAGACCCCCAACCCCCTGCTCGACACCGAATGCACCGACCTCGCCAACGGCCCCCGAACCGAAACCTTCCTCACCGTCGACGTGCCCACCGCCGCCCAAGCCCACCTACGGGTACGCACCGACCGCGCCAGCTGGGGACTGATCGGCTACTCCGCCGGCGGCTACTGCGCCACCAACCTCGCCCTGCGCCACCCCGACCGATACGCCACCGCCGCCAGCCTCTCCGGCTACGCCAACCCCGGCATCACCATCGGCGACGGCACCGAACACACACTCAACGACGACACCTGGCGACTGCGCCACCTACCCCAACCCGCCATCGCCCTCTACCTGTCCAGCGGCCGCGCCGACCACAAAGCCCAACACGACGCCGAAACCCTCGCCCACCTCGCCCACCCCCCGCTCACCGTCACCACCAACTACGCCGACGGCGGCGGCCACAGCATGACCGTCTGGGAAGCCGCCGAAAGCCCCGCCTTCGACTGGCTGTCCACCTGGCTCGGCCGCCCCGTCCACTGACGACCCCGCTCAACCCACCCCCGACGCCCGCTGCGCCGCCCGCACCGCATTACGGAACAACATCGCCACCGTCGTCGGACCCACCCCGCCGACCCGCGGCGTGATCGCCCCCGCCACCTCCGCACACGACTCGTCCACATCCGGCAACAGCCGCCGCCCCTCATACCGCACCCCGCCACCGACCACCACCGCACCCGGCCGCACATGCTCCGGCCGCACGATCCCCGGCACCCCCACCGCCGCCACCAGAATCTCCGCCCGCCGCGTGTACCGCGGCCAATCCGCCACCCCGGTGTGCACCACCGTCACCGCCGCATTCGCCGTCGGCCGCTTCTGCGCCAACAACATCGCCAACGGCCGACCCAACGTGGCACCCCGACCCAGGATCACCACCTCCCGGCCCGCCACCGGCACCCCGTGGAACGCCAGCAACGCCTCGATCCCCGCCGGCGTACACGGCAACGGACCCGGCTGCCCCAACGCCAACCGGCCCATGTTCACCGGATGCAGCCCATCCACGTCCTTGTCCGGATCGAGAACCTGCAACGCCCGGTCGTAGTCCAGATGCCCCGGAATCGGATACTGCACCAGCACCGCGTGCACATCCCGGTCAGCGTTGAAGTCCGCCAACACCGCGTGCAGATCCGCCTGCGACGCCGACGCCGGCAGATGCACATGCGCAGAGACAAACCCCAACTCCGCCGCCTGCCGCTGCTTGATCCGGATGTACCCCGCGCTCGCGTCGTCGTCACCCACCAGCACCGTCGCCAACGCCGGCGTCACCCCCGCCGCGCGCAACACCGCCACATCCGCGGCGACCCCCGCCAGCACCCGCTCCGCCACCGGCCCACCCGGCAACAGCCGAGCCGACGTACCCGAAAAAGACATGCCACACCTCGCCCACGGAGGCCCAGGCGGTCGACCCCCGCGACGAGCTCCCCGATGGTTGATGCCATCCCCGTGCCGCCAGTCGCGTCGACGCTCAGCCTGCCACAGCCCGCCCCGCGACCGCATCCGCCACCACCCGCCACCGCGGCAACGACCCCAGCAGCTCCTCCGCCCGGCGCCGCCGGTCCACCACCGACCCCACCCCCAGATCCGCCACCGCCGCCTCGAACGCCGGCCGCAACGCCCGCTCCCGCCCCGGGGCGTCCGCCGCCAGGATCGCGTGGCAACGCGCGAACGTCGCCACGATCCAGAACATCGCCTCCCGGTGCGCACCCACCCCGATCAGCTCCGCGCTCCCGTCCACCACCACCGGCCGTCCCGCCGGCGTGACGTCCGCACTGAACGAAAACGGGGTACGCGCCACCCGCGCCGCCTCGTCGAACGTCACCGCCAACCCGGCCAGATGCTCCCGCACCCGCCCCGGACCCACCCCGCCACCGTCCAACGACGCCAGCAGTTCCGGATACCGGTCACCGAACCCGTACCCGGTCAGCACCTCCCGCGCCCGCACGTACCGCCGCCGCACCGTCGGATCCCGCAACGCCGCCACCACCGGCAACAACGCCAGCACCGACGTCGGGAACAACCACGCCGTCACCTGCTCGTGCAGCGGCGCCCCCTCGCCCAGCGCCCGAAGCCCCGCCTCGATCCGCCGGCACACCCCCGCACACCGCCGCCGCACCCACACCGGATCCGCGAACCCCGCCGCCACCCGCTGCCGCAACGCGGCCAGCCGCCCCGTCGGATCCATGATCACCGTGTCCGTACGCAACAACGGCGCGAAAACCCACGACCCCAGCACATCCTCCGCCGACCCCAGATCCGCCCAGGTCAGCGCCGTAACCTCCAACAGCACCCCGCGATGGCGGAACTTGCCCAGCTTCCCGGCCGGCCCGTCCCGCACCAACAACACATCCACGTCCGACCACACCGGCAACACCGCGTCACCCGACACCCCCACCGTGGAACCGCTGAAGAACGCCCCCCGGATCCCCGGATCCCGCCGCACCTGCTCACGTACCCAGTCGACCGCCACCGCCCGCGCCTGACCCACCCGCATCCCACGATGCTGCCACCGGCGCCAGCCGTGCACCGTCCCCCGAACGCGGCCCCACCACGATGTCCGAGCGGGATCCAGGCCGACCCGCCGCCAACCGCGCCGCGCTCACCCCGGAACGAGATGCACCTGCTGGGCCAGGAAAATCACACTGACCGCGGCGACCACCACGGCGATCACCCACCCCGCCACCCGCAGAGCCACATGGGCCCGGTCCGGGCCGACCAGTTCCGGATTCCCCGCCGCCAACACCAGCAGGACCAACCCCAGCGGAGTCGCGATACCACCGATCAAACTCGCCACGAACAGCAGCTGGATCGGACCGATACCCGTCATGGCCAGCGCAACACCCGCCAGCGCCTCCGCCACGATCACCGCGTAGTAACGGGGCGCCTGGCGAGGCGTACAACTCAACCCGCGTCGCCAACCGAAAGCACTGGCAATCACATACCCACCGCTGGCCGCGATCACCGGCACGGCGATGATCGCCGAGGCGAGCAACCCACCTGCGAACATCTCGCCCGCCAACGGCCCCGCCAACGGCCCAAGCGCCTGCGCGGCCTGCTCGGCCGTCTCGACGTGCTGATGGTGCTTGCCCAGAGTCGCGCCACTGGCCACCAGGATGGACCAAAAGATCACCGCGGCCAGACCCGCCCCCACCAACGCGTCGAACTGCCGAAACCGCAGATCCTGCCGGGAACACCGCTCCTCGACCTGCTCCACCGACTGCCACACATACATGTAGCTCGTCAGCGTGGTACCCAGGATCGCCAACATCCCCGCCACGTGCTCCTGGTTGAATGGCACCGTCGGCACCAGGCTGCCCCGCGCCACCGCCCCCCAGTCCGGCCGCGCCAGAACCACCGCCGCCCCGTACGCGAGCAGACCCAGCATCACCACCTTCAGCACCCGCTCGACCTCGTCATACTTGCCGAGCATCAGCAGAGCGAGCACCCCCGCCGCGAAGGCGGGAACCAGCCAACGCGAATCCATCCCGACCAGCAGACCGATCGCCGCCGCCCCGGCGGCGACATCCGCGGCGATCGTCACCACGTTGACCGCCAGAATCGAGACCAGCAACACCGCGCTCACCCAGCGGCCATACCCGTCGCGCACCGCCCGCTGAAGATCACGCCCGGACAGCACACCCACCCGCGTGGCAAGAACCTGCACCACCACCAGCGCCGGCATCATCAACAAGGTCAGCCACGCCAGCCCGAACATCGTGCCCGCCCCGACCACGACAAGCGTCGCCACCGTGGTCGGATCGGTATCCGCGGCCCCCGACACCAGGCCCGCACCGAGCGACCTGAACCCACGGGAGTCCGCCGACGAATGCGCCCTACGCCTACGACCAATCCGCGACAACCGCCGCTCACCCATCGCCGCACCAGGCCTGAGCGCCATCCCCGGCCAGCTCGACAAGACGGCCGGATGATTCACATCCGGCCGCTGCTCGGGCCTCCAACCCGTCGAC
Source organism: Micromonospora sp. SL1-18 (assembly GCF_047921505.1). Taxonomy (NCBI): domain Bacteria; kingdom Bacillati; phylum Actinomycetota; class Actinomycetes; order Micromonosporales; family Micromonosporaceae; genus Micromonospora; species Micromonospora sp. SL1-18. The sequence continues at coordinate 41,708 of NZ_JBLROA010000048.1, forward strand.
GATCGCGCACTCTCAGAGTGTGACAGCGAGCCGCCGACCGAGGACGCAACTTCGGGAAAGCGTCACTCCGCCCACGAGCCGGACGGCGCCGAACCCAACAGATCCGCCAACGCCCGGTTCGTGCGGTTCGACCGCACCGCCGCCCGCTGCTGACCCGCCGTCACCTCGATGTACGTCTGCGACGACGCCAACGACGCGTGCCCCAGCAACCGCATGATCTCCGCCGCGCTCGCCCCGTCCTCCGCCAACCGGGTCGCGAACGTGTGCCGCAACGCATGCAGCCGCGCCCCACGCGGCACCCGGTCACCGATCCCCGCCCGCCGGTAGCAGGACTCCACCAGATACTGCAGGCCACCCCGGCGCAGCGGCTCATCCCGCCGGTCCACCAGCAGCGGCGAGCCCGGCCGTACGCTGCGCGCGCCGAACCGGCGACGGCGGCTGTCGAGGTAGTCCACCAGGACCCGGTCCACGCCCGCCTCGATCGGCACCGTACGCGGCCGCCCGCCCTTGCCGGCGACGTCCACCCGCCGCTCACCCTCGCGGCCAGCCAGCGACGCCACCCGCAGCGCCAGCAGTTCGGACAGGCGCAGCCCCGCGCAGAGCGCCAACGCCAGCACCGCCAGGTCGCGCTCCGGCCACGGGTCGCGCTGCCGGCCCTCCGCGCGGGCGACCGCGGCCAGCAGCTCCTCCGGGGTCTCCTCGCCGCGCAGCGGCTTGGGCTGGGGGAGCGGCGTGCGGGGCCGCCCCACCGCCGGCATCGGGTTTCCCGGTACGACGCCCTCGGCGACCAGGAACGTGAAGAAGCTGTTCCAGGTGGACCAGGCACGGTGGACCGAGGCGGCGGCGCGCGGAGCGGCGAACCGGGCGAACGCCGCCCGCATGACACGGGGGGAGAGGGCAGTGATCTCCAGCTCGTCGAGGGGGAGGGGAGGGGTGACACTTTCGGCCGCGAGCCGGGCGACCGCGAGCAGATCCCGCCGGTACGCGGCGAGGGTGTGGGGGGAGGGCTTGCGGGTCGCCCGGGCGGTCAGGAACTCCTCGATCAGGTTTGTAACTGACTCGTCCGGTTTGTCATGCATAAGGCATATTATGCATGATTTTCGCGTTCGGGTCAGCCGGGCCGAGGGGAGTGCGTCGTGTTCAATGGCCGTTCCTCAGCCGGACTCGGCCGCGCCGCGCCGGGCTCGGCGGGCCGCCCGCCATCCGGCGACCGCCCAATAGATCTGGCCCACCCCGATCCCGCCGAACAGTCTGGCGAGCAGGTACGGCCAGTTTTGCCTGTCGTCGGCAACGTTGGCGTCGACGGCGGCGCTGATGGCTAACAGAACCAGCCCCGTGATCACCCGCCGCACGGTCGTGCGGGTCGGCGCCGGTTCGACGGTCTCCCGGATCCGGCGTCGTCGCTGCGCGGGTACGCCTGCCTGCAGGCGCTCGAGTTCGGCGAGGGTGCCGATCGCGTGCCGGCGGTCCGGCTCCGCGGCGTACGTGGCGATCACCTTGGCCAGGAAGTCCCGGTCCCCGTCCTCGAAGAAGACCTCGTCGCGCGCCAGTGTCCATCCCGTCGAGGTGACCAGCTCGGGCCGGACGTAGTGCAGCTTGAGCCGCCACCAGTTGTCGCCGCCGCCCGACTGGTTCGGGGCGAGCGCTTCCCAGGGAATGAGTAGAGCACCGGCCGCCTTGTCGGCTTCGATCCCGATGGGCCGCAGGGTCAACCCGGCGCCGCGCCACAGCGCCCGCCACATTCCAGCGACCGCGCCGCCGAAGAACAGCCCGACGGCGAGGCCAGCCCAGATCTCACGGCTGACCGCCAGGCCCAACCCGGCGAACTGCAGGGCGGCTAGGCCGAGGAGAAGGTTATCGGCGTGCACCGGCGTCCGGAAGCTGCGGTCACCCTCGGCAACCAGGAACGTCGCCCAGGGCCGCCTGCTGCGTCGCCAGGCGGGAATCATGGCCGCGACGAACAGGATCAGCCCGCTCGCGGAGCAGGCGATGTAGACCGGCACCGGATACCAGACACTGGCGACCAGTTCGGCGGCGAAAACCCCGAGCCCTGCCACGATGACCTTGCGCCTGTCCACCGGACGACGGTACGGGTGCGGGGGGCTGCCATGGAACAGTCACCCGGCCCTCTGAAGATCATCCGATCCGCTGCCCGTCGGCGCATGTAGTGACCGGCGAGGGAGGCTTCACCCACCCAACTTGACATAATGTACATTATCGAATGCGGGCGGAGCGCTGACCGATGTCGCTATAGGCTGCCCGCCATGCGTGCCTCCCGCGCCACTCGCCTGCGCCGCCGGCTAGCCTCATCCATGGCGGTTGCTCTGCTGGTGACGGGATGTTCAGCCAGCAAGATCCCGGAAGACGCCGAGGTGACCATCTCCGGACGGCTGACTCGCGCCGACGGCGCGCCTGCCGCCGGAGTGAGCGTCATGCTGTACAAGGAACCCGACCTGGGCGAAGTCGCCGGCGGCGTTTTGGCCACCGTGACCAGCCTCGGCCTTCTTTGTCTTGCTCGCGCCGTGGAGCTGTGCAAGGGCGCCAGAAAGGTGACGACCGACAGCGCTGGCACGTACACGTTCCGGCTCACCGGCCGAGACACGCAGGGAACGTTCAATACGGCGTCCACCATGGGCATCAGTGCCCGACTGTCGGGCGGAACGGCGCTCGGGCCCGCCGTGCAAGCCCGTTTCAAGGTCCAACAGGCTGTCGTGGCCGTCCCGACGCTCGCCTTCTGGGAACCGGCAGACCTGGTGGCCCGCGCGGACCGCGCCAAGGTCAGTGTCAAATGGTCTGGCCGGCCCGCTCAGGAAGTCCAGAAGTCCCTGCGGTACAGCGTCACCGCGACGTCCGACAACGACGCCAACGATGTGGTGTGGGTGGCCGAGGACATGCGGCCGGGCGGAGCGTTGGACGCGCGCGCGATTGGTGATCTTCGCGGCTACCTCCGGGTGACGGCAACGGCCGAGGCCGAGGGCAGCGGAACGAAGTTCACCACGCTCCACGACAGCCAGAGTGTCAGATTGGTGGGGGTTCTCGGACCGCCGCAGTCACGCGGCACGGGCTGCGCGGTCGCCGGGCGCGAGGGTGAGCCGGAACCCCTCGTACCGTGTTCCCTGACCGACGGCGAATACGGGCCGTCGTTTCGCCAGCAGCCGTGCCAGGATACGGAGGCTTCCGGCGCCCCACCGAGCCCGCAGCCGACAAGATCGGCGAAGGCCTGCCGGTCGAACACGTTCGTGCAGATCGACCTCGGTGCCCGCCGTCCGGTTTCGGCCGTGTTCGCGCATGGCCTGTCTGTTTCGAGCCGGACCGTGATTGAGACGAGTGACGACGGAACCTCATGGTCGCGACGGGCTGACGTCCGTCAGTCACGTTTCCTCGAAGCCGTCCTGTCATCTGGAGTCGATGCCAGATACGTTCGGCTGTCCGAGGATGGGGGGTACGTGATATCCGAGCTGGCCGAGCTCGCCGTCTGGTCGTAGCCGTCGTTGGCCGGAGCCGGCCGGGTCGGTCGGTTCAGAGGCCGCCGGCGATGCGCAGCACGGCGCCGGTGGTGTAGGAGGAGTCGGGGCCGAGGAGGAAGGCGATGGCACCGGCAACCTCGTCGGGTTCGCCGGCGCGGCCCACGGGGATGCGTCCGGCGGCCCGGTCGGGACGGTCGGGTTCGCCGGAGAGGGCGTGGATGTCGGTGCGGATGATGCCGGGGGCGATGGCGTTGACCCGGATACCGCGCGGCGCGAGTTCCTTGGCCAGGCCGATGGTGAGGGCGTCGGTGGCGGCCTTGACTGCCGCGTAGTGGATGTATTCGTTGGGGGCGCCGAGGGTGGCGGCGGCGGAGGAGACGTTGACGATGGCGCCCCCGTCGGTCATCCGGCGGGCGGCCTGCTGGGCGCAGAGGACGTACCCGATGAGGTTGACGTCGACGACCCGGCGCAGGTCGTCGAAGCGCAGGTCGGTGAAGGGGCCGATCGGGCTGGTGATGCCGGCGTTGTTGACCAAACCGGTGAGGGAGCCGAGGTCGGCGGCGGTGTCGAACAGGTGTTGCACCTGGTCGGGGTTGGTGGTGTCGGCGGCGACCGCGATGGCGCGTCGGCCGAGGCGGTGGATGTCGGCGACGACGGCCTGGGCGGCGGTGTGTTCGCGGTGGTAGGCGACCGCGACGTCGTGGCCGCCGGCGGCGAGCCGGCGGGCGGTGGCGGCGCCGATGCCGCGGCTGCCGCCGGTGACGATTGTTACGAAAGTCAATGGACCTCTCCCCTGCCCCGCTGGTGCCGGTGACGTTACCGTTGCCGGCACGCTCCGGTGGTGTGGTGGAGTGGTTGGTCACAATGGCGTGGGATCGGCTGGAGGGTGTGGTGGGTGTGGATGTCGGGGACCTGGTCGAGGATTTCGAGCTGCCGGACGAGACGGGGACGCCGCGGCGGTTGTCGGAGCTCCTGACCGCGGGTCCGCTGGTGTTGTTCTTCTACCCGGCGGCGATGACGCCGGGGTGCACGACGGAGAGCTGTCACTTCCGGGATCTGGCGGCGGAGTTCGCGGCGGTCGGCGCGCAGCGGGTGGGGATCAGCCGGGATCCGGTGGAGCGGCAGGCGGAGTTTTCGCGGCGGCACGGGTTCGACTATCCGCTGCTGTCGGACGCCGACGGGGTGGTGGCGAAGGCGTTCGGGGTGCGGCGGCGGGTGCCGCTCGGTGCGTTGAGTACGCGTCGGATGACCTTCGTGATCGGCCAGGATCGGCGGGTGCTGGCGGTGGTGCGCAGTGAGTTCAGCATGAACGCGCACGCCGACGCGGCGTTGCGTGCGCTGGGGGGTTGATCGAATTGGGTAGCGCGCAGACCTCCGGCTTTAGCCGTGGGGTTAGCGCGTCAACCCGCGCGTGCAGTAGATAGCGCGATGCTGCATACTGGACGGGTGTCTGTGACCCTGCGGTCGAACGGCAC